>CAYXAX010000032.1:0-5267 GCA_964463055.1 uncultured Gammaproteobacteria bacterium
CAACAGGACGAAGAACAGCCCCACCAGGAGCAAGAAAAACGGCAGTGCCAGGGGAAAATAATGCAAATTGGTAACGTGCATGGCAGTCCGCTACGCTGCGCCCGGAATGACGAACAATTCTGACCTTCCTTTACACACCCGGCCTTATCATCGGTAACCGACCTAAGACTTAGAGGCGCCGTAAATCGTCAAGTTCAATCCGACGCCAGACGATAAGCCCCCCACTCCACGGAGATGGCCAGGACATGTCCCGGGGCTTCATTGCGGCCGTCCAGGCAGACGGCGGAGGTTTGGGATAGATCTCGGCGTGTGGCGTGACCGTCACAACCAGCGCCGCGCCATCCAGCCGATGGATTCAGACACATGGTGGTTCCACGGTCGCTTCGCCCAGTCACGCTTGGTAATTTCCTCGGCATAGGACAGATCATTCATAAAACAGTCTTGCAGTTCATTACACAAATGGACATCCCGGCTGACGAGGTTCACCTCGAAGTTGATAAACAGGCTGCGGTAATCCAGGTTGGCCGTACCCAGGGTGGCCCATGACCCGTCCACGACCGCGGTCTTGGCGTGCAAGACCCGCGGCAGGTATTCATAAATTCGAACGCCGGCAAACAGCAGTTCGGCATAGGCGGCCTGGGACGCCCACTGGGCCAGCCATACATCGTTCTTCCCCGGCAACAGCAGGCGCACATCGATGCCGTGCTGGGCTGCGGTTTTGAGCGCCCGCTGGGTGCGGTGGTCCGGCACGAAATACGGGGTGGTGACGTAGACGGTATTGGCGGCGGATTCAAAGCTGTCCGTGAACAGACTGTGCAGGTCCTGACGGCATACATGGTTGTGGTTGGGCACCAGCGCCGATATGACCGGGCCCGGGCGCGCGCGCCAGTGCTTTTTCTTCTGCCAGACAGTGTCGAACAACAACGCTGCCTCCCAGGCCAATTCGCCGCTCACCCGGACATGGGTATCCCGCCACCGCGTTTCACCCACCAGGGCACGGGAGTTTTCCCGATGGATGTTAAAGCCGCCCAGGTAGAGCGTATCGTCATCGATGACCAGCAGCTTGCGATGATCACGGCGGTTGTAGCGTAGCGGCTTGCGCCAGTGCCAGCGCTGAAACAGCTCCAGACGTACGCCCTGCTGCAGCATGAAGCGGACCAACTGCTGGCCGCCCCACAGCATCACCCCCGCGGCGTCGGCGATGACGCGCACGCTGATACCCTGCTGCACCTTGTTTACCAGCGCCTCGCCGAAACGCCAGCCGATTTCATCGCCGGCGAGGATGTAGGTCTCCAGCCGGATGCCGACTTTTGCATTGGCAATGTCGGCGAGCATGGAGTCATAGAGCGCGTCGCCTTCGGTGAATAACGTAAAACCCTGACCGTCTCGGCCTTCGATCAAATCCGGCAGACACGGGTGCGCGGCACGCCTCACCGATGTTTCGGGTATTGCCCTGTCGGTAGTCTGTACGTCGAAAGGTGACATAGATAACACATCATGGTTCACATACCCCTTTCTGCGGTGAACAACTCACACCTCTGTTGAAATGGGTGTAAACACTGCCGATACTGCGGCACTGCGGAGGGTTGTCTGACATCCTACCATGAATGCGCCAAACGCGCCGCTGCGGGTCGGGCACGCCGCTCTGCTGGATCAGGAGATCGCAGAGGAGAAGTCATAGACCATGGCGGGCTTGGGGGGCTGAAAATAAAATCCCTGGACGTAATCCACCCGGGAACGCCACAGGATGCTCAGGATGTAAGGATCCTGAACAAAACTTGCGATGGTCACCTTGCCCGTGGCGCGGGCCTGATCCACGATCTCCTTGAGCAGCCTTTGATTCGATACGTCACGGGCCAGGCTTTGAATCAAGTCGCCGTGAATCTTGAGATATTTGACCGGCAGGTACTGGGCCGTGTCCAACGAATTCTTCTGCATGCCGAAGTGATCCAGGGCACAGGTACAGCCCATGCCGACAAGCCGTTGGATAAACTCCAGGGCGCGATGCCGGCGCGTGGTGATCATGGGTTCGCTGAACTGGAACACAAGGCTCTCCGCCGGGAGCCGCATGATCTTGAGCATCTCCTCCAACCATGACGGGAAGTCCTGGCTGTCCACGGAAGCGGCGGATAATTTGACGAACAGACGGGTGTTATATCCCGTTTCGCGGCGCTGCTGCAGGGCCGCGGCGGCGGTCTTGACCACCCACCGGTCAATGTCTTGCATCATTCCGCTCTCTTCGGCCTTGGGTATAAACGTGCCCGGCATGATCTCACCGCCCCGCTCATCAATCATGCGCAGCAGGATTTCATAGGTCTCCGTGGGCTCGGCGTGGAAATGAATGACCGGCTGGAACACCAGTCTGAAACGGTCTGCGTTCAGTGCGGCCTGAAGACGGTCCGCCCACCCTCCCGCCGCGGGCGCCCGCACGGGGGTTACGGACGGCGCCGCCACGGGTGTCCGGCCGGTAAAGACTATCCGTTTACCGCCCGCGGCCGTGGCCTTATCACACGCCGCCTTGGCGTTTGCAATCAGACCGCTGGCACGACGCGAATGTTGATCGACGAGGCACGCCCCGATACTGCACACAGCGTTTATCTCCCGGCCGCCGACTTGAAAAGCGCTGCTCTCGATTGCCTGCTTGACACTATGAGCCGTCTTGACCAGACCTTGCCGTTCCCCGTGGCTGATCAGGACAATAAACACAAAGTCGTCATAACGGGTCATCAGATACGGGGCGCTGAGCGTATTGCGCAGCAGCGTCTCGACGCTGCCCGTGAAATCCTGTACCGCCGCCTGGTCCCATGACTCCGCCGGCATGACGCCTTTATCCAGTTCTATGTAGAGTACCGCCTGGTGGCCGGGACGCGGGGATTGACCGATGAGCTCCCGTGACAGGGCATCGAGAAACGAAGACCGTGTGGAGACGGACGCCCCTTGAGCAGGCAGCGCCGTCTCCGCCGCAGGGACTGAAACTTGCTGTTTGGCGGCGCCCGCCGGCATGGCTTTTTCCACGACGGTGGTGGGGACAGCAGTATCGATTTTCACCCCGGTTTGCTCACCGGGGCTCGTCTTCCCCTGCCGCTTCTCCGCACGGCCGAGAAAATACATCAGCCGCTGTTCGTATTCTCCCAGGATTTTCTTATAGTGTCTCAGCGCACGACGGTCCCTGAGGTCCGCCAATTCCCGCTTAATGATATGTAATAAGCGATCATAGGGTTCAAGGGCGGCCACATCCCGCACACCGGCATGCAGGATTTGCGTGATAGATGCATCATCCCCCGGCGGGGCGATCGCCACCACAGGCACGTCGCCGTCTTTCTCCGCCGCCACGGCCGTCACCTGAGCAACGCTCACACCCGGCAATTGGGACCCGGTCAGTATCAGATCCCACGCCTGCCTGTGCAGTGCATCGCGCAAGCCGTCCAGAGTCGATGCTTGCAGCGCGTTTACGGTGTACCCGGCCTCACGGCATATCAACTCCAGCCGCGATATCACGGTCGTGTCCTGTTCGACAACGATCAGATTCAGGGGGGATTCACCCGTCAAGGCACTTACTCCAACAATGTCCGCCGCCAATAATGGCTATGACCACACCGGTATCCGACGCGGGTCTCGAAGCACGCTGTCGACGGACTCGTGCCTATATGAGGGTGTTTCAAGGGTATGGCCACCTCGCGACCCGAATGGCCTGACGCCCCCGGTACCGCATACCGCCTCAGATAAGCCGGTTTATTGAATGTCTATATCGACCGTCCGGAGTGTTTCCGAAGGCGCGACAACGCCGCGGCGGGAGACAGTAACAGCCGAACTTTGCATCAGTATTCAATAATATAATAGATGTTACAGATGTGGATCAGTAGGGGATCACGGTGCCGTCATAGGCGACAAACGCGCCGGGCTCATACTCATCGGCCCGCTCGATTACCGCTGTCAGGCCGGCGACGGACTGCTCCACGTCAATCAGGCCGGAGTGGTCCGTCATATCTGTGCGCACCCATCCCGGGTGAAGGGTAATGACACGGATGCCCTGATTGCGCAGGTCCATGGCCATGGACTTGGAGACGATCACCAGGGCCGCCTTGGAGGCGCGATAGGCATAGCACCCGCCGCTGGTGTTATCCGCCGAAGACCCCATCTTCGAACTCATGTTGGCGATGACGCCCGCAGCCTGCGCCACCCTGGGCCACAGCAGCTTGACCACCCTCAGGGGGGAGACACAATTGATATCGAATGTCTCCAGCATGTCCTTGGGTGTGACGTGATCCAGGGACTGGTCCTCGCCCTCCGCGCCGCCGTATACCCCGGCATTATTGATCAGCACGTGAAGCCGGGCCGGAATACCCGCATGGTCCGGAAAGTCATGGGGCATGTCCTCGTGTACATCCCATCGCACCAGGTGCAGGTTGGGATCATCGATATGGGAAAGTCCGCCGCGATCCTTGCGATAACACCCCCACACCTGGTGGCCATTGGCGAGATAGTGTTTCACATAGCCCAGGCCGATACCGCGGTTGGCGCCCGTGATCAAGATATTCATGTTCCACCTCCAATCCGTGCAAGAGTGACTTCCGACGCGGCATTTAACGCCGCGTCCATGACCATTATAATGACCTGCAATGCAAAGTAATGTTCAAACAAGGAAATGACTACTTTATGTCAAAAAGAACCCTGCAAATGACCGATGAACTGTACCGGTATCTACTGTCCGTATCCCTGCGCGAGAACGATGTCCAGGTGCGGCTCAGGGAGGAGACCGCCGGGATCGCCGGCGCCGGCATGCAGATCTCTCCGGAGCAAGGCCAGTTCATGGCCTTGCTACTGCGACTGATGGGCGCAAAACGTACCCTTGAAGTCGGGGTATTCACCGGCTACAGCACCCTGTGCACCGCACTCGCCCTGCCCAAGACGGGGACCGTGGTGGCCTGCGACGTCAGCGAGGAGTGGACCGCCATCGCACGCCGTTATTGGCGTGAGGCCGGCGTGGACGGCAACATCGACCTGCGCCTGGCACCAGCCGTGGAGACCCTGGACGCCCTGTTGGCCGAGGGCCGGGAGGGCAGCTTCGATTTTGTGTTTATCGATGCCGACAAGGAAAATTACCTTACCTACTACCAGCGCGCCCTGGTGCTGGTGCGCCAAGGGGGCATCATCGCTATTGACAATGTGTTATGGGGCGGCAGCGTGTGCGACCCCACCGACGCGGAGCCCTCAACCCTCGCCATCCGGGAATTGAACCAGGCACTGCACCACGACGAACGCATCGA
>CAYXAX010000032.1:5367-10801 GCA_964463055.1 uncultured Gammaproteobacteria bacterium
TTGGCCAGACTGCTCAGGACGACGCGAAAGACGCCGTGCAATGCCATCAGGTGACGTTTGTATAAGAAAATGTACACCATGCGGGCGAGAAAGCCCTCAACCATCACGCGGCCCATCAGTTTGCCCATCAGGCTGCCTACGGTGGTGTAGCGGCTGAGGGAGATCAACGAACCATAGTCGCGGTAAACATATACCGGCAGAGGTTCGCCGGCCAGGCGCAGGCCCATGGACTTGACCAGCAACTGTGCCTGCTGGTGAGCCGCCTGGGCGCGGGGCGGGACCGTTTGATCACCGCCGGGCTGGGGACACGCGGCGCAATCACCCAGGGCGAAGATGTCCGGGTCGCGTGTGGTCTGCAGGCTCTGGTTCACCACCAGTTGATTGCGGTGGTTGGTCTCCAGGCCGTCCAGGTCGCGGAGAAACTGCGGTGCCTTGATACCCGCGGCCCAGACCTTCATGTGCGCCGGGATAAACCGGCCCCCGGAGGTATACAGGCCCTCGGGTGTGGCGCGGATCACCTGTTCGCCGGTAAACACCTGGATGCCGAGGCGGCGCAGTTGCTCCCGAGCCGCCGCCGAGATCCTCGGCGGCAGCGCCGGAAGAATCCGGTCCGCGGCCTCGATGATGGATATTTTCACATCGCGTTCCGGTGTGATGCGGTCCAGGCCATAGGCGACGAACTGGCGGGAGGCGTCGTGAAGCTCCGCCGCCAGCTCCACACCGGTGGCACCGGCCCCGACGATGGCTACGTGCAGCTGTCCTTCGTGGACGGGATCCGGCTGGGTGTGGGCGTGGAGATAATTTCTCAGCAACTGTTGATGAAATCTGTCCGCTTGATCGCGGCTGTCGAGAAACATGCAGTGTTCCTTGACACCTTCGGTGCCGAAGTCGTTGGTGACGCTGCCAACGGCGATGATCAGGGTATCGTAGCGAAACGTGCGCCGCGGAATGATCTCGTTACCCTGCTCATCCAGTGTCGGCGCCACAATCACCTCGTGCTTGGCGCGGTCCAGCCCGCTCATGTAGCCGAGGCGAAAACGAAAGTGACGCCAGCGTCCCAGGGCGAGATAATCAATATCATCATCGTGGGAGTCCAGCGTCCCGGCGGCCACGGCATGCAACAGCGGTTTCCAGACATGGGTCAGCGACACGTCGATGAGGGTGATCTCGGCCTTGCCTTGTTTGCCCAGCTTGTCACCAAGTCTGGCGGCGAGTTCCAGGCCGCCGGCCCCGCCGCCGACGATGATGATATGATGAGCGCCTTGCGTCTGCTCCATGTGGATGTCCTTACAAAAAACCCTGAACAGGTCCACGCCTGACTCAGGGTTCATGTCTATTCATAGGGGATGGGGATATTGCGTAAAATAACACGATATGAATCCACACAATACCACGATCTCAGACGCGGTGGCGGGGGGTAATCTGTGAGCGATTATCATGGCATCGTGCACGCCGGCGTGCTTGTTGCGGATCTCGACGCGGCAGTGGCATTCTATCGGGATGTCCTGGGTTTGGAGAGGCTCCCGGAGCGCCCTGACCTGGGCTATCCCGGCGCGTGGTTTGCCGTCGGTTCCCAGCAGCTTCACCTGTTGGCGCTGCCCAACCCGGACCCTGTGACCGGCAGGCCGTCCCACGCCGGTCGCGACCGCCATGTGGCCGTGACAGTCACCGACCTGGATACCTTAATGGAACGGCTGGAGGCGGCCTCCGTGGGGTATACCATGAGCCGATCCGGGCGCCGCGCCCTGTTCTGCCGTGATCCCGACGGCAACGGCCTGGAGTTCATCGAACGCCGCTGACAGTCCGGCCGGCGTAATACCAGGACACACGGCGGACAGCGGCGGCGATCGTGTTATGGAATTTTATTCACCCGTCGGCGGGGCGGACGGCTGCGCGGCCGCATTGCCCTGCGTGGCTTGGGATCCCTTATCATCCGCTGGCACGGCACTGTTGTTACCCGCGGGCGGCGAGGCCGTTCGCGATGCGGCGCCCAAGACATAGGAGACCCCGGCCAGCACACGCACCTGGGGTCGGGCAAGATTCTTGGGAGTCCCCCAACCCGCCGCCACCAGCAGGGTCAGTTTGTCAGAGGCAGCATAACGCAGACCGGGTACCAGCGTCAGGGTGTCGTTGAGATTTTCCGCGCGGGTGTACAAGACCTCCATGGACGCATTCCATTGCTTCCCCAGCGGCACGTCCACGCCCATGTTGACGCGTTTTTTGACCTGACGTTGGTAGCTGATGGGCACCGTAGCGAGTTTCGTATCGCTCTTTTCGAATCCCAGCGACAGGTGAAAAATACCCAGGGGTTTGAGCAGACGCGGCATACTGATCTCCAGTTCGGCGCCGTAATTGTTGGCGCCGCTGGCCACGTCGGTATGGTTGGATGGCAGCAGCCCGCCATAGGCCGTCACGGCCGCACTCATGCCTTGATGGCGTAAATTCAAAAAACGTAATTTCAATTGACTGCGTACGAACTGCAGGTCCGACGCCGAGCTGTCGATATTATTCAGGTACCGGGCGCCGAGACCGATCTCCAGATTGTTGAACACCCCGTAATTGACTTGCGGCATGGCCAACGCATCCCAATCCAGGTTGTCCTGCGCATCCCTGCCTGCCTGACCCCATACGAAGGCACTCATGTCCAGCCGGCCGCGCGGCAGAGTATCCGCTGTGCGCATGACCACCAGACCGGTGCCCCCGTCCAGGGTATTATTAGCGGCGCCCGCCGGAATGGCGGCACACAGCATCATCGCCGCGCCCACCCAGGGTATTATTCTCATTGTGTCATTCCGTTCGGTGATGCCTTATTTATGATCGGATTCGCGCCCGGCCAAAGCGATCACTTTTGCAGCGCTATAAGTCCCGGCCACTCCGAACCCCCCCACGTAACGAACCTCTTCGGGGACGAAGCAGAATAGCGAGAAATCGGCAAATTCGAATCGCTGCCGCGACTCGGGCAGCCGCGCGGTGTACAGCGAACGCAGGGCTTCATAATCGGCGGCGGCCTTGTCAACCGCCGCGACGCCTCCCATCAGGGTCACGCGGGCCAGTGTCTGGGGATCGTCCCTGCCGTCGTCGGGCTCACTGATGACCAGCGACGCGTGGGGATCGGTGAGCAGGTTCCGGGTATGGGGCGCCAGCCGGCTGAGATGAAGCACCACCCGCGACAGATCCGGCACCGCCGCAAAGGCGACCATGGAGGCGAACGGCCCGCCCTCGCCTACGGTGGCCAGCGCCGCCCAGCGGTTGGCGCGTATCAGACGCACCACGTCATGCTGTACCGTTTCGGCCACTGCGCCCCGCTCCGCTATGGTATGCAGACAATCGCGTCAAAAACAGGTTCGGGACGCGGTCAGCCCGGCGGCCAGGTCATCTGCCGCCCGCCCAGAAGGTGCAGGTGCAGGTGGAACACCGTTTGGCCGCCGTCCGCGTTACAGTTCATGACAACCCGATAGCCCCGCTCATGAATACCCTCCCGCCGGGCGATATGACCGACGGCCTGATAGAGGCGTCCGACCAGTTCCCTATGGCCCTCATCCAGATCATTCAGCGTAGCGATATGGACCTTGGGTATCACCAGGATGTGTACCGGCGCCTGGGGATTGATGTCACGGAATGCGAGCACATGTTCATCTTCATGCACCTTGTCCGGTTGTATCTGCCCTGCCGCCATTTTACAAAACAGGCACGTATCCATCATTTCCCCCTTGATTACACACCACACTGTGATGTATCGCGCCGCCCGGCATATCGCGTGTTGACGATTTTACCGAGTACAGTATTGACGTCTATTCTATTATGATTAATGGTAGACCGCGAACCGGTAACGGCGCAATGCCCTCCAACTTCAGGCGGCAGTGACGGTATACCGTACATCAACAGGGGTGTTATCGTAAGCTCCGGCCAATATCTGTCATACCCTCGCGATAGTGTTTTATGGAGATCGCATGAGTCATCGCCGCGTTGCCATCTGCTGTCTGTGGGCAGCACTCGTGCTTTCCTCGCCGTGCCGGGGCGCTACCGTGCCGCTTTGGGAACTGGGCGCCGGTCTCGGCACCATTTACCTCCCGGATTACCGCGGCGCAGACCACACCTCGGCCTATGCCCTGCCCTTTCCTTATTTTGCCTACAACGGAAAACTGCTCAAGATAGACAAATCGGGAATCCAAGGCCGATTGTTCGGCACCGACCGGGTCCTGCTCAACCTCAGCCTCGGGCTGGGGGTGCCGGTATCCAGCCGTGATAACGAGGCCCGCACCGGCATGCCCAATCTGGACCCCACTGTGGAACTGGGCCCCTCCCTGGATATCCACCTGTGGCAGAACAAGCTGGGAAACCGGTCCCTGTGGCTCAAATTTCCGGCGCGCGCAGCGTTTTCCCTAAGCGCCGACAACACCGCTCAACAAGGCTGGATTTTCAGTCCTTTTATTACATATCGCCAAATCAATCACGGCCTGCTCAAGGATTGGGAACTCAACATATCCCTGGGTCCACTATTTGCAGACAGTGCTTATCACGACTATTTTTATGAGGTCACGCCCGCCTTTGCCAACGCGGGGCGACCGGCCTACTCTCCCGGCGGGGGTTACAGCGGCAGCCGTATAACCATAGCGATGCAGAGGCGCTATTCGCATTTCTGGTTGGGGCTGTTTGCACGCTACGACAATTTGTCGGGGGCGGCCTTTGTTGACAGCCCACTGGTCCGTACCCAGAGCTACTTTGTCACGGGATTCGGCGTCACCTGGGTCGGTGCCGAATCAAAGACCATGGTCGTACGATAGTGGATCGTTTGCATCACTGAGGTTCGGCCGCTAGATCGGGCGCGGTTTGTGTACCACATTGTCACGCAGATAGACCGGCGTTACCTGATCCGCCGGCACCGCTTGACCCCGTGCATATGCCGCCGCGGCCAGCGCCGCCACATCTGCGGCACCGGGATAGCGATCTCCGTCGTAACCGGTCAGGCGCTCACCCACCCTTGCGGCAAGTTGCTCACCGTAGGCGGCCCAGCCGCTCCCTATCCCCCGCCACTGTCCCGTCACCGGCACGGGTACCCCCGCGGGGACGATTACGACTTCATCACCCTCCACCTCAACCTGCCCCTCTCCCGAGATACGATAGCAACCCCAATACACCTCGTTCATGCGGGCATCGATGGCGGCAAGAACCGCCGTTGCCCGATGTTCACGATAGGCGGCCCGCGCCAATGCCGCCAGGGATGAAACCGGCACCACCGGCAGATCCGCCCCCAGGGCCAGGCCTTGAACCACACCGGCGGCGATGCGTACACCCGTGAAGCTGCCTGGACCGCGGCCGAAGGCCAGTGCATCCAACATGGGGAGCGCAATGCCCGCTTCGCTGACCAGCGATTCCAGCATTCCCAGGATATGACGGCCATGATCGTTGGGCGTCAGCGCATAGCGTTCACTGA
>CAYXAX010000032.1:10901-19275 GCA_964463055.1 uncultured Gammaproteobacteria bacterium
GGGCATGGACGGCAGGCTGTTGAGAAACACCTTCCCGTAGGGCTTGGCGGTCAGGCGCGGGTCGCACAGCATCAACAGGCCCTTGTCGTCGTCGCCGCGGATCAGGCGCCCGATGCCTTGCTTGAGGGCGATGACGGCGTTGGGCAGTTGGTAGTCGCCGAAGGCGTTTTCTCCCCGCTCACGCAGTGCCCGGATCCGCGCCTGCAGCACCGGGTCGTCTGGCGATGCGAAAGGAAGCTTGTCGATGATCACGCAGGACAGCGCCGGCCCGCGAACGTCGACGCCCTCCCAGAAACTGTGGGTGCCCAGCAGCACCGCGTTGCCCGCCGCCCGGAATTCATCCAGCAGCCGGCCGCGCGGCGCCGCGCCCTGAATCATCAGGGGATAGTCAAACCTGCCCCGCAGCAGCTCCGCGGCCCGTTGCAGGGCGCGGTGACTGGTAAACAGGATAAAGGCCCGTCCCCGGCTCGCCTCGATGACCGGCACCGCGGCATCTATCACGGCGCGCGTGTAGTCCGGGGCATTGGGCATGGGCATGGCCTCCGGCAAGTATAGCAATGCGTTGTGTTGAAAATCGAAGGGGCTTTCCCAGTAGCGTGAAGTAGCATGGCGCAGGCCGAGACGCCCGGCAAAGTGGCCGAAGTCCTTCTCCACCGCCAGGGTAGCTGACGTGAAAACCCACGCCGCTGGCTGGCGCTGGATCAGATTGGAAAATTTCTCGGCGATGCCCAGGGGCGTGACGCACAGACGGAACGAACCCTTGTTCAACTCCACCCAATGAACGGTATCGAGCATCTCGGGGTCGCAGACCTGATTGAACAGCGCGCCCAACTCACCGCCGCGGCGGCGGCAATTTTCCAGTCCCTTGCCCCGTGGGGCGGCGATATTAAGCTGTTCCTGCAGTGTATGCAGGGCAGCGCGGACGTACGCCAAACCGTCGCTGACCTCCGGCAGCCCCATGGCCTCATCCCAGGTCATGCGTCGCGGCGGCCCGCGGAACGCCAGCTGCAAGTCTCGGCAATGCTTCTCAAGGGTATCCGCGGCCAGTTGCAGATCGGCCATGTCGGCGGCGTCGCGCACGCCCTCTATGCGGCTGTCATGGGCCAACTCGGTGAGTTGACGACTTCCAAGCGCGGTGCCGAAGAACTGGGTGGCCACGTCCGGTACTTGGTGGGCCTCATCGACGATAAAGGCGTCCGCCCCGGGCAGCACGTCACCGAGACCGTCTTCCTTGAGGGCCATGTCGGCAAATAACAAATGGTGATTGACCACCACCAGGTCCGCCTCCTGGGCCGCCCGGCGTGCCTTGACCAGGTAGCACTGGGAAAACTGCGGGCAGTTCTGTCCCAGGCAATTGTCCGCAGTCGAGGTGATATGGCCACGCAGGGGGGAATCGTCCGCCATGCCCGGAAATTCATCCAGGTCGCCGCTGTGGGTCCGCCCCAGCCATGTTCGCACGTTATGCAGCTCCGTGACCTGGCGCCTGGTGAGAGTGGCGTCGTAGCCTTCCATAAAGCGCTCCAGGCGGTACAGGCACAGGTAGTTTGCACGCCCCTTGAGCAACGCCACCCGGACGGATACCCCCAGCGCCCGGCGCACCACGGGCAGGTCACGATAGAAAAGCTGGTCCTGCAGATTCTTGGTCCCGGTGGACACGATCACCCGGCGTCCCGACAGCAGCGCCGGAACCAGATAGGCAAAGGTCTTGCCGGTCCCGGTGCCGGCCTCGATGATCAGTGTGTCGCCGCTGTCCAGGGCGCAGGAAACGGCCTCGGCCATGTCCTGCTGCTGCGGCCGGACCACAAACCCGTCGAGACAAACGGACAACGGGCCGCCCGCCCCCAGTGCCGCGGCCGGTGTCGGGACTTCCGTTTCCAGGCCGAAGGGGGATTGCGACCCTTCGGGTATTCCGGGTTCCGGGTTCCAGCCCTTGGGAAGTTTCGAGTTTCTGGTTTCGAGTTTCGAGTTTCGGGATTCTGGACTGGGATCGGCGGTATCCGGGGAATAAAGCCGTGGATTTTCAGCACTCATGGGGGGTAATGTGCAGCGCCAAGCCCCCCGCGTCAACCTTCTTTATTGCAACTCGAAACCCGAAACGCGAAATCCGGAATATTTATTGGTGGTTCACCCAGACTTCGTCTTCCTCGACGCCGCCTTCCCGGGTCCACACCAGCTCACTGATGATCTTGAATTTGGCCACCGTCATGGCGCCGCGGTTGGCCCGTTTGGTATTGCCGGATTCTTCCAAGCAGGCGAGGATATCGTCGCGCTGGGCCTCATAGATCTCATAGGGCCCGAACTCCTCATCCATAAGTACCAGCATGACACTGTCCCAGTCTTGATTGAGCTTCAACTGACCGATGCGTTGGCCGTGCTTGTTTTCGTCAAAGATAGCCCGACCCTTGATCTGTATGCGCCTGCCTTCACGGGGTCCGCGACCCACGGCATCGTAGCCGCCGGCACTGCCCTTGACGGGCTCCAGATCAAGCAGCCGGGCGGCGTCAAACACAGCGACTTCGTTGGTAATCCCGGCCAGCGGGCGTCCGGTAGCCTTGCGGTATTCGCTGGCCAGGCGCCGCGCCTCGGAAATCAGCTTGTCAGCGGCAAAGACACCCAAATCCCTTTCTCCATTTCAGATCCACTAATAAGATGTATTAGAGCATACCGATCGTCCATTGTATCGACTCCGGACGATAAAACATATTCCAGGGGATCAAGGATGCCCCTGGGAACCTGTTGATACTATTCAGTTAACGGCCGGGGGTGGCGGGAATTAAACAGGACTTGGCGGACACGCTTGAGCAGGTATTTGGATTCGAAGGGCTTGGTGATATACCAATTGGGGGTGAAACTCATGGACCGCTCCACCTTATCGCTTTGGTTGAGGGCCGTTAACATGATGATCGGGATGTTACGGGTCTTGTCGCTTTCCTTGAGGCGGGTGTAGACCTCATGGCCGTCCATACCGGGCATCATGATATCCAGGATGATCAAGTCCAGCGGTTCGGCCATGGCGATCTCCACGGCTGCCCGGCCGTTGGACACGGCAATCACCTCGAATTCGTGACGGCGCAGCACCCTCTCCACCAGTATGCGGCTGTCTTCGTCATCGTCCACCACCAGTATTCGAGCTTTATCCGTTTCTGACACTCACGACTCCTTTGCCGCTGTGATTCCTAGGCGATGCCCTGTGGCCGCGCCCATAACACACGTAATAGCGATTATTCGTCCGCTCGGGGTTCGTCCTCGAAAGCCACGCACCTCGCGACGCGCGGACGACTCGGACAGGCGCCTACCCCCATGATGAGTATAGCGACTGCAGTCACACATGTTTCGTGAATGCCGTCACATGCCCGCGGCGGGGGAATCCACCATTTCGCCGAGCCGCACCGGCATACGGCGGGCGCCCCACTGCCCCGGGGCCGCCTCGAAAAAGCCGGGACATGTGGTCCCGCAATGACGGCAGCGGCCGGCCTCATCCAGTTGCCAGTCCGTCAATTCGTACCAGTCGCGGCCGATAAGCCGTGTCCCGCATGCGTGGCAGTAGGTGGCGCCGCCGCCGTGATCGTGGACGTTTCCGGTATAGGCGTAGCGCACACCATTGTTGATGGCGATGCGCCGCGCCTGCGCCAGGGTCTCCACCGGCGTGCGCGGTTTGCCCGTCATCTTCCAGTCGGGATGAAACGCCGTAAAGTGCATGGGCACATCCGGCCCCAGGTGCTCCACGACCCACTGGGTCATGGCCTGCAGTTCCTGTTCGGAGTCGTTCTCGCCCGGGATCAGCAGCGTGGTCAACTCGAACCACACATCGGTGTCATGCTTGAGGTACTCCAGGGTCTCCAGGACAGGCTGCAAACGGGCGCCGGTAACCGAGCGATAAAAGCGTTCACTGAATGCCTTAAGGTCTACATTGGCGGCATCCATATGGCGATAAAATTCCGCCCGTGGTTCGGGGCACACGTAGCCCGCCGTCACAGCCACAGATTTCACCCCCACCGCGCGGCACGCCTGGGCCACGTCGATGGCGTACTCGTGAAAGATGACCGGGTCGTTATAGGTAAACGCCACGCTGCGGCAGCCCAGGGCCACTGCGGCCCGGGCGATGGCCTCCGGCGAGGCGGCGTCGGCGAGGGTATCGGTCTCCCGTGACTTGCTGATGTCCCAGTTCTGGCAGAACTTGCACGCCAGATTGCACCCCGCCGTACCGAACGACAGCACCGGCGTGCCGGGTAAAAAATGATTCAGGGGCTTCTTCTCGATGGGATCGACGCAGTAACCACTGGAACGGCCGTAGGTGGTCAGGTACATCTGCTGACCGCGGCGCTCGCGTACGAAACACAGCCCCTGCTGAGTATCGTGCAGCTTGCAAAATCGCGGACACAGATCGCACTGCAGGCGTCCGTCCTCCAGGAGATGCCAGTAACCGGCGGGGACCGCCGTATCGTCTACTCTAGATACCATAGGGATTCATTAAACCTTGAAACTCTCACTATAACCCTGCTTGAGAATGCCCACAGTCGCCTCCATATATCTGTACAACTCGGGAACTGAACTGGGGACTACATGGCATATGCCGATATGACTATACTTTGGGCTATTGTGTAAAATTTCAATATGGTGATGGCGTCAATACGAGCTGCTGCGGTAGCCGGACTGTTTTACCCGGATAAACGCGACCCACTCAGCAAGACGGTGCAGGACCTGCTTAGCGCGGCTCAGACCTCGCTGACGGCCCCCAAGGCGCTGATCGCCCCCCATGCCGGCTATGTTTACTCCGGCCCCATCGCCGCCAGCGCCTATGCGCGACTGCTGGCCGCCCGCGGCGTCATCAGGCGGGTAGTGTTGCTGGGTCCCTCCCACCGTGTCCCGTTTCACGGCCTGGCTGTGAGCAGCGCCGACGGCTTTGAGACACCGTTGGGACATGTCACCCTGGACAAGGACGCTATCGAGACCCTCAGCCGGCTGCCCCAGGTACACATGCTCGATGAGGCCCACGCCCGCGAACACAGCCTGGAGGTCCATCTGCCCTTTCTACAGACGGTACTGGAGGACTTCACGTTGGTGCCGCTGGTGGTGGGTGAGGCCACGCCCGCGGAAGTGGGTGAATTATTGGAGCAGGTGTGGGGCGGACCCGAGACGGTGATCATCGTCAGCTCGGATCTCAGTCACTATCACGATTATGAAACGGCCATCCGCCTGGACAGTGCCACGTCACGGGCCATCGAATCGCTGCGCCCCCAAGACATCGACTACGAACACGCCTGCGGGCGCGACCCCATCAACGGACTGTTATATCTCGCCCGTAAAATGGGTATGCGGGCGGAGACGGTGGACCTGCGCAATTCCGGGGACACCGCCGGACCACGGCATCAGGTGGTGGGATACGGCGCCTATCTGTTGGAATAACGACCATGACCACCACCGACAGCCTTGCGCTCAACGGGGAGGATAAACAAGCCCTGCTGGCCCTCGCCCATGACGCTATTCAGCACGGCCTGGCCCACGGCGAACACATGCCCGTGGCGATGGAGACTTACTCCGTAGGGCTGCAGTCCCCGGGCTCGTGCTTCGTCACACTCAAGACAGGCGCCGTGCTGCGCGGTTGCGTAGGATCCCTGGAGGCGCAGAGGCCGCTGGCCACGGACGTGGCCAATAACGCCTATGCCGCGGCCTTTCACGACCCGCGCTTTGCACCCCTGACCCGCCACGAATATCCCCGCCTATCGGTGAGCATCGCGTTGTTGTCATCGGCGCAGGTTGTAGAGTGCGAAACGGAGGAGGAACTGATCGCATCCCTGCGACCGGGGATCGACGGCCTGATCCTGATGGAAGGACACACACACCGCGCCACCTTCCTGCCCGCGGTATGGGAGTCTATTGACCAGCCCCGGGAATTCATCACCCAGCTCAAGATAAAGGCCGGACTGGCACCGCGTTATTGGTCCCGGACCCTGTCGTTCAAACGCTATACCACCATGACCATTGCGTGACACGTGCCGCTTAGTTGCGGTCATTACCCGCCGGCGGCGGCTGCGACACACAGTGGCCGGTAGAGCCGGTCCCGCATACTTCGTCATTCACCCAGATGGCGTGGTCCAATACAGCACCCTGCAGGTTAGTCCCGGCCAGATCCGCGCCGCGCAGATTGGCATAGGAAAGATCCGCCTGGCGCAGGTCGGCGCCGGCGAGCTTGGCGTTGATCAGGTTGACCCCTTTCATCTGCGCACGTCCGAGATTGGCGTTGCGCAGATTTGCGATGCTCAGTTTCGCAAACCTCAGATCGGCCCCGGCGAGGTGGCTACCCTCCAGATTGGCGGCACTGAGGTCCGCGCTGCTCAGATTGGCGGCGCGCAGGTTTGCCGCGGCAAACTGCATGCCCTCCAGACGGCAGTTACTCCAATTCACCCCGGGCCTCGGCGGCGCACCGCAATCGGCGCCTTTCTCGCTCACCGGCAGCCTGACCGTCACGGTTAAGCCGATAAACACAGCGGCGAGGGTAACGGCAACAAGAATACCCACTGTATTCAGCAAGCGGTGTCGGGTTTGTTGCGATTGGCGCTGCGCCTTGTTGTGGCGATAGCGAACTTCCTGTTCCAGCTCATCCCCGCGTCGCTCACTATTGCCGCGCCGCTCCGCCTCCATCTCGTCATTAGCGAATTGTCCCTGTGCCCGGCGGTCGGGGTGCAGCCGCTCGTCGGCCCAGCGCTTGGCCGCCATCAACCGCTCGTGCGCCAGTGGATCATCCAGGTCCGCCTGCATCACCTGGGGGATTAAATCAGGCATCTGGGAGATGGGTGTCCACACCTCCTTGTCGCTGCTGACCTCATCGGAGGCGCGCAGGCGGCCCAGGAGGATGTAGCGCTGGATCAGCCCCCCGTGAAACGGGCCACGGATCTCATTTCCCCGGCGTGTATACCACAACTGTGATCTGGGCATGGTCGGCATCCAATGGAATTACCACAACCCCATCGCGTCAATGCCCCGGCGGAGGTGACGCAGGCCGGCCGTGGCATAAACAGGTTGAAAACTCGATTCATTTATTATATTTTTCAAAATCAATATATTACTCAAAACTATGAATAACTGGCCTCAACAATGTGGTGCATATGATGATGACGGCAATACTATGCTTATGCATTTCATATGCCACATGAATACTCCCGGGGCCTCCACCGCCCTGACCGAGATTCCCCCGTGATTTAGACATGCCGATACTGGAATGGATGCCTTGACCAACATTAAGCACGTGAATACCATCGATATTCTGTCTATCATGGGAAGCTGCTGCGGGTCTTCCGGCCATTCACGATGGACTAAAGTCTCCCACCGGTTTGCCGCTATAATGAAGAGCAAAATATCACCTGTAGTGGGACTGTCACTGCGCCTATTGGGCATCTGGTTTCTACATGCGGCACCAGTACTTGCCGATAAAACGGTTGTTTGAATAATTCATAAATTCGGTCAATAGCGCATACACCATGTCATATATCGTCAATAAGCCGGAAAACGCCGCGACACCCGCTCCCCGCCAAAACAAACTGGCCGTCAGTGATCTCGACTACGTCTCCGTGAGCCCGTTGAATCTCGAGGCACTGCGCCGTATGCGTATCCTCATTGTGGATGACACCCTCGACAACATCGACTTGGCGAAGGCCATGCTCGAGAAGAGCGGTTTCACCAACACCGTATCCGCCCAGAGCGGCCCGGAGGCCCTGGAGCAGATGAGGGAAAGCATCAAAGACGGTGTAAGCGATGTCGACATCGTCCTGCTCGACGTCATGATGCCGAAGATGGACGGCTACGAGGTGTGCCGCCACCTGCGCTCCCACAGCGAGTGGGCGGACATCCCAACCATCATGATCACCGCCAATGCGGCGTGGAAGGATGATATCGCCCGGGCCAGCTTCGACGCCGGCGCGACGGATATCATGTTCAAGCCTATCCGCCGCTCCGAACTGATCCCGCGGGTAATCTCCGCTCTGTCCCTGAAGCGCGAGCGTGACCTGCGCAAACGCCGCGAACAGGAGCTGGAGACCGAACTCGCCGAACGCAAGGTCATGGAGGCACGTCTGCAGTACCTCGTGGCCCACGACGATCTCACCGGCCTGAGTAACCGCCGGCGCCTGGAACAGGCCCTGGACAACGCCATCAACGAATCCCAGACCCAGAAGCACTGCTGTGCGCTGTTCTACATTGACCTGGATCAGTTCAAGGTGGTGAACGACCTGGAAGGCCACGTCATCGGCGACCGCCTGCTGGTCAGCATTGCCAACCGGCTGCGCCGGGAGATCGGGACACAGGATCTGTTGGCGCGCATCAGTTCGGACGAGTACGCCATCCTCATCGAGCAGATCGAGGAAAAGGCGGCCCTGGA
>CAYXAX010000033.1:0-18660 GCA_964463055.1 uncultured Gammaproteobacteria bacterium
CTCGCCCGAGTTATTGATGGCGGTTGCATCCTGGAGATTCCACCCGGAGGCGGGATCGATTTGACTGTTAAGGTCCTGCATCTGTACGCCGCTGTCGGACAGCCCGATGTTCTTGCTGATCCAGCCGATGGTGGCGGTGCTGGTCTGATAGGCGCCGCCGCCCAGGGTGCCTGCATAGAGCAGTGCAGGAGTGACGGTGTTGTCCAGTGCCAGCGTCAGGACGTCACTGGTCTGCAGGCCTGTGTTGATGGGCGCCCATGAGGCGCCGCTGTCGAGGGATCGGTATACGCCCCCGCTGTTGGTGGCGGCATAAACGGTGCTGTTGGTGTCGGGGTCCACGAGCAAGGCATTGATATCCAGAGCGGTCAGGCCGATATTGACGCCGGTCCAGGTGGCGCCGCTGTCGGTGCTCTCGAACACGCCGCTGTCGCCGGTGCCGGCATACAAGGTGGTGTGGGTCTTCGAGGCGATGGCCAGGGCGCGGATGTCGTTGCTGGTGATGCCGCTGGAAGCGGCTGACCAAGTGCTGGCACTGTCCGCACTGCGGAACACGCCACTCTCGGTGCCGGCATAGAGGATGGTGGGAGTCACCGGGTCGATGGCCAACGCCCGCGCATCCGTGGCCGGCAAGGTCTTGGAGTGTTTCCACGTCGCCCCGCCGTCGCTGGTGACATATACGCCGTTTCTGATGGTCCCGGCGTAGACATTGGATGTGGTCAGGGGGTCCACCGCCAAGGTGCGTACATCCTGATTATCCAGCCCGGTATTGATGCTGGTCCAACTGCTGCCGCTGTCGGTGGTTTTAAACACGCCTCCGTCAAACGTGCCCGCATACAGCGTGGCGCCGTTCTGGGCATGGATGGTTGGATCGATGGCCAGGCTGAGGATCGCCAGATTGGTCATGCCCCCCGTCTTTGCGCCCCAGGTGCTTCCGTTGTCGCTGCTGAGATAGACGCCCGCTCCCGATGTGCCCGCGTAGGCGGTGGTGGGGGGGGTATTCAGGGCCTTGTCGATCACCATGGCAAAGATATTGATATCGGAAAAGCCGTTGTTGGAGGCAAACCAGGTATTGGCGCCGTCGGTGGTCTTGAATATACCGCCGTTCTTGGTGCCGGCGTATAACGTGCCCTGTGCGGCAGGGTCGCCGGCCAGGACCTGAATGTTTTGATCGGTGAGGCTGGTATTGGTGGGGGCCTGCCAGTCAAGGCCGCCGTCGGCGCTTTGGAAGACGCCGCCGCCCAGGGTGCCGACGGACAGGAAGGCCGAGGACAGCGGGCTGAATACGATGGACCTGACCAGTCGGTTGGCCAGGCCGGTATTGGTGGGCGTCCATGAGGCGCCGCCGTCGACACTCTTAAAGACGCCGGTCACCTCGGTGGCGACGTAAAGGATCGAGGTGTTGTCGGGAGTGATGGCGATATCAAATATGGTCCGGTCGGTGATGCCGTTGTTGATCGGCGTCCAACTGCCGCCGCCGTCGACGCTCTTGAATATCCCATCGAATTGCGTGCCTACGTATACGATGGAGGGATTGACCGGATCGATGGCGATGGTCTGGATATCCGTGCTGGTCAGGCCACTATTGATGGGACTCCACGTGGTGCCGCCGTCGGTACTTTTAAAGAGCCCGCCACCAAAAGAACCGGCATAAATAGTGGAGGTGGTCAGTGCATCGATAGCGATGGCGCGGATGTCGTTGCTTGTTATACCGTTGTTTACGGCGGTCCAGGAGGCCCCGCCGTTGACGCTTTTGAAGACGCCTTCACCCGAGCTGCCCACATACACCGTAGAGGTGGTCACGGGATCGATGGCGATGGCGCGGATATCGAAGCTGTTAAGACCCGCGTTTATGGCGTTCCAGTTGGAGCCCCCGTCGATGGTCTTGAACAGCCCGTTGCGCTGGGTACCGGCATAAATCGTCTGGGCGGCGCTAGGGTCCACGGCGATGGCGAAGATGCTGGCCGCGCTCACATTCAGGGCATAGGCGCGTCGTTCGCCGCTGAGCCGTGTGGAGTAGCCCACGGCCTGCCCAACATTGTTGATGTCGTTGGCGACGCTGCCGATGTCATCGGCGACCACCCCCAGATTGTTCAAGCCCTGGGCCGTGGAGTAAATAAATGAGCGCTTTGTATTATCGGCATTGGGGTCGTCGTAGTCCCAACCCACCACTTGACCCGCGTCATTGGCGGAGAACGCCTCGCTCTGGGAGAAGCCGGGCAGGGTGCCGATATTCAGCAGGCCGCTGTTGTTGTATATGAAGGCGTTGAGGTCGCCGTTGGTATTCTTGGCGGCGCCGACCACGGAACCGCGATTGGTAACGTGGTTCGCCAGTCCGCTGTCGCCGCCGAAGGTATCCAGGATGCGCAGTTGTCCAGTCTGGCGATTGTAGAGAAATGCCCGTTGCTGTCCGCTGCCCGGATCGACGGCAACGCCGGTGACGTGCCCGAAAGGTGTGATGCCCCGCGCCTCGAGGATGTTGCCGATGGATGAGAAATCGGTGGCCGTGCCGTCGGTCTGCCACAGGGTGGCGGTGCGGGTGGCGCCGTTAACCGTGTATCCCGCGATCTCCCCGTCATCGTTGATACTCAGCGCGCGCGTCTCCGTGCCTTGGGCGCTGAGCGTCTTGCTGGTGCCGTTCTCGATGGAGACCGCCAGTGGGGGTGAAGTGGAGGTGTCATAACCGACCACCACGCCGTTATCACTGATGTCGGTGGGGACGATGTTGGGGCCGAGATCGGTGATGTTGTAGAACACGACGGCGCGACCCATGCCGGGTAACAGGCATAAGGCGGCGCTCAGCAGAATCCGTAGGATGAGAATGTACCTGGTGGATGTATGCACGATATGAGGCGGTAATGAAGGGGTGGAAAATATACTCGATATATTACGCGGGGGATGCTGCTCCGAGTGACTCGCTCAACGGCCGGGTCGAGCCATTGGCGTGCCGGATGAGGCGCTTATAAGCATATACTATTATATCGATTAGAGTCACCCGCGCTTTGGTTTTTTCCCGTCAGCACCCTTAGAAGCCCTCAGGAATAGTTTAAGACCGAATTTCACACGCCATCGCCCCTGGTGGTATGCCTGCCGGGCGCGGGTCTGTCCGTATCGGTCCCGATCCGCACTTAATGCGTGATATTATTATACCCGTGCCGCCCGGCTTTTCGGCGGCGGGCCCGCGTGAATGCGGCACGGGCGGGCGACGGCAGGGTGTGATTTTACTTTGCCGGTGGCATAAGTTCCAGCTAAGAGGAGAAGAGAATGCACGGGACAATGAGTAGGTTTGGGTCCGGGGAATTGATCGGCATCCTGGTCATGATATTGACTGTGGTGCTGATTTTCATGGTTATCAGGTACATCATGAAGTCATAGTAATTTTACCGCTTTTCGCATACGTTCATGTATGGGTTCAACGTCAGCATCTCGGGCAGGTTTGATGAGGTGGTCGCCCAGGTGACCGAGGCTTTGAAAAATGAAGGCTTCGGTGTGCTGAGCGATATCGACGTGCAGGCGACGCTCAAGGCCAAACTCGGTGTCGAGCGCCGGCCGTATCGTATCCTCGGCGCATGCAATCCACCCCTGGCACACCGCGCCCTGGAGGCGGATCCCGATATCGGCCTGCTGTTGCCGTGCAATGTGATTGTCAGGGAAGAGGACAACGGCTCGGTGACGGTCGGCTTCATGGATCCGGCGGCGGTGTTGGGTCTGGTGCAAAATCCGCAGGTGGGGCATCTCGGCGAGGAAGTCCGCGCCAAGTTGGAGCGCGTGCGGGACGCATTGCGTTAACTGGCCGGTTCGGACGCGGCGCATCGAATTACCCTCTCTTATCCGTCTTGATGTAATTCAGGGCGGTGTCTGATTAAATTATTTTCACATAATGTGTATGCCGACTGTGCGAGGCTGCGGGCGCAATCTGCTTCCCCATGCCGGCGATTTTGCATGGCGAAATCCATCGCCATCGCTGATGGTGATTTCAAACCGTGTTGACTGATTGACATGCGGGCATATCACACAGTCTAACCGCGACGCGGAGGCATCATGCGCTCACGCACTGCTCAATCACACTCACGATCCGGCCATGGCGGCGGCGGGCACGGTGCGCATCACGATCACGGCGCGATGATCGCGGATTTCCGAGGCCGCTTTCTGGTATCGCTGGCGCTGACTGCGCCGACTCTGTTCCTCTCCCCCATGATTCAGCGCGTTCTCGGCATCGAGGCAAGCGTGTCCTTCAGTCGCCGCACTGTAAGCCCGCGCTTGTCGCCCTGAGCGTGGGCGCGCGACCCTGGCGGCGTGGCTCA
Source organism: uncultured Gammaproteobacteria bacterium (assembly GCA_964463055.1). Classification (GTDB taxonomy): domain Bacteria; phylum Pseudomonadota; class Gammaproteobacteria; order CAWJPQ01; family CAWJPQ01; genus CAWJPQ01. The sequence continues at coordinate 4,302 of CAYXAX010000033.1, forward strand.
TCGCGGGACACAGTTGCACGCCCTGGCCCGCAGGGTGACGGCATCCGCGGTGATCGTTGCGGTTAACGCCAAACTGCTGGAAAAGGTAAAATTGACGTCAGCCTGCTCAGGCGCCGGGGCGGGCGCCCATCTCTGTCCATATCCCCGGGGCGGCTTACATGTGCGCCGACACGGATAAGCAATAAAGAAGCCGACAATGATCAATGATCCGCGAGTGTATATCGGCATAACACTGGGCGCGCTTGTCCTGCTGAGCGCCGGCTGCGCTCGCGTTCCCGAGGAACCGCTTCCCTCCATGGAGAATCTCAATTTTGAGAAGTTGACTCCACGGGCCTTGCCGGATGCCGGTTCGCAGGGTGCACAGCTGATGGGCCGCTACTGCGGCCAGTGCCACGATATACCTGACCCCACCGCCCACACCGCCGATCGTTGGGTACCGTCGGTGGCGGAGATGGTCAGGTATATGAATCTGCCCGCAGGGCGCAAGGCGATGAAACAGCCGGGCGCGCCAAGCAGTGAACAGGCGGCCCGGCTTCTCGGCTACCTCCAGGCGCACGCCCATCAGGACATTGATATGAATGTCTATCAGAAATCTCTGGCCTCGGAGGAGGGGCGGGATTTTCGCGAAACCTGCAAGCGGTGTCACGGCCTGCCGGACCCGCGCCAACATACGGCCGATGAATGGCCGGCAGTGGTCAGACGCATGGAGAAGAACATGCTCTACAAGGGCATCAAGCCCCCCGATAAAGCGGCTGTGCAACGGATCGTCGGGTTTCTGCAGACATACGCGGCAAGGTAGGTCCGAGAACGAACCTACCCCGGAAAGATTGTCGGGGTAGGTTCGCTAACATCGAGGGGCTTTCTGTGATGCGGCCGACTCAGCCCTTTATGACCAAGCGCTTCAATGCGTTTGCCACCCCGGTCAATTCCTGTTGGCTCTGCTCGGTGCGTATGTTCAGCGGCGGCAGTTTCTTGATGTCCCCTTTGATCCTGTCCAGTTCCTTGGTGATCTGGTTGATCTGGGTCAGTTCATCCTGGCTTGCGCCGTTTTCCGCGGATTTGATCAGTGTCATGGCCTTGTCGAGTTCGTCGAATGCCTCGTCTTGCGACTGGTCCATGCCAAGGGCGACTTTGGCGTAGTCGAGGTGTCTCTGGGCCTCGATCAACTCGGCCTTGCGGTAATAATCCCTGGTCCCGGCTAGGGAGGAGATGCTGGAGAATTCCTGGCGACGCCAGTAAAGGGCCTGGGCCTTCATCCAGCGCCGTATCGAGGCGTTGGCGTGATCAAGGTGGTGGGTGCTCTGGTCTTCCTCATCGCCCCCTCCCTGTGACGCTTGTTGAGCCACTGCGAGTCCGGAACCGGCGCTCAACATGAATGTCACCGAGGCCATGATCAGCAGCCGACGATAGTTGTTTGCCATACACCAGTTCTCCTATTCGGGTTGTTGTTATAGTGGTCGAACAATACAGGGGCGCGGGTATGGTGCGCGGCCCCTGATCTCACCCCGTGTGTGACTTATGCCTGATCGCCTCAATATAGACGGTATGGGCCTGACCGGCAAGGGTGTGGGGCATCAGAACACCATGGGCCGTGTGGGATTGGAGGCGAAATACGCGGTTTAAATTCCGGCCGCCCCATGCTGTGCCCGCGCCGGGCGTTCCAGCGGCAAGTGTATCTGACCTTCGTCGATAATGCGGCCATCGGCGGTTGAATAGCCGCGAACAGACACTTGCAGGTCCCATCCGCCGGCGCTGGGGCCCACACGGTACAGATAATACTGGGCGCGGTGTCCGGTCTTGTGGCCGATGGCGGATGCCGAAGGCACGCCCATAACGGGTATCACCCCGTGCGGGGTCACCAGTTCCCCGCGGCAGGCACGGTGTGTATGGCCGTGGAGGATCAGTTCAGCGCCGCGGCGTATCAGTACCGCCAGCAGCGCCTCGCTGTCAGTCAGGCGTTTGCTGTTTCCGACACTGCCCGGCAGGGGCGGGTGGTGAATCAACAGGACACGGCAGTAGCCGTGGTCGCCGGCGTCCTGCAGTATCTTGTCCAGGCGTTGAAGCTGGGGCGTGCCAAGGCTGCCCACGGCATAGAATGGTGCCGAGGGCAGTGCCGTTGACAGGCCGATGAACGCCACCCGTCCGCGGTACTGAACGGTGGGAAACAGTGCCTGTGGGTCGTCGGCTGTCGGCAACGCCCCGTCGAGGGCTTGGCCTGCCCCCATGTACGGCCACCATGCGGCGTAGGTCTGATCCCACGGTGTTTGAACATAGGCGTCGTGATTGCCCGGGATCACGGTGATGTCATGAGCGGAGCCCAGCGCATGCAGCCACTGCGCGGCCTGGCGAAACTCCCCCGGCAACCCGAGGTGGGTGAGGTCACCAGTGACCACGATATGGTCGGGGTGCGCGTGCCGCAGGTCCGCCACCAGGGCGTCCAGGACTTTGGGCAAGTGCTCATAACGGCGCGAAAAGCGCCATGTCAGATAACCAAGGATGCGCTTGTTGAGCAGGTCCGCAGCCTTCACGCCGGTAAGGCTGGTCAGGTGGGGGTCCGACAGGTGGGCGAAGGTCTGGGATTGTGGCATGGGCAATATTCAGCGACGCCGTGGTGGCGGGTCATCCGGTATAACGTCTTACGCGGCGCTTTGGCCGCCGGGGCACCGGCCGGAAGTCGTGGATTTGATGCAGGCACGGCCACCGCGGGCTGAACGAGCAGCCGGTATGATCCCGAAGACAGGAAAGCGAATTGGCGTTGTAGTGGCGTCCCATGGCCTGCAAAGATATCATAGGCAGGATATGCCTCACATACAAGCAAACTCAGGGATCTCCCGCCACCGGCCGTGGAGAAGGGGCCTACGATCGCCGTGTCGCGGCGTCGGCGCTTTTTCAATCAGTGCCCTCATGTTGTTGCTGGGCGGATATGGCGCCTTCGCGCAGGCGGCTGCGGAGTTGGCGACAGCCACTCCGGCGCCACTGGTGATCGAGGCCGACCGGGTGGAGATCAACGACAAGACCGGCGTCAGTGTTTACAAGGGCAATGTGCAGGTGACGCGCGGTACACTGCATCTGAGCTGCGACGATCTGACGGTGCATAATGCCAACGGCGAGGTCCAACAATCGGAGTGCAATGGACACCCGGCAAAATTCCACCGCGATCGCGAAGGCGACAAGAAGGAGGTACACGGACATGCCGACCGGGTGGAGTATTACCTGGACGATGAGCATGTGGTCTTGCTGGGCGACGCGCACCTGGAGCAGGACCGTGATACCTTTTCCGGGCAGCACATCGTTTACTATTTAAAGCGCGACGTGGTGAACGCGGATACGGCGGGGCGCGACGAAAGCCGGGTGCGCATCACCATACACCCCAAGCAGGATGAGGGTGTGAAGGATGAAAAGACTCAATGAGTACTTTAAGCGCGACCGATCTGGCTAAGGAGTACCGGTCACGCAAGGTCGTTGATGGTGCGACCCTGTCCCTGTCCCAAGGGGAGATCGTCGGCCTGCTCGGGCCCAACGGGGCGGGAAAGACCACCTGCTTTTACATGATCGCGGGTCTCGAGCGCTGTGACCGCGGACGCATCGAATTGGACGGCCGCAATATCACCCACGCCCCCATGCATGTGCGTGCCCGCCAGGGGGTGGGGTATCTGCCCCAGGAACCATCCGTATTCCGCAAGTTGACGGTGGCGGAAAACATCATGGCCATACTTGAGACGCGTCCCGACATGCACGCCGGTGACCGGCGCGGGCGTCTCGAGGCGCTGCTGCAGGAGTTTCATATCTCGCACCTGAGGGACCAACTGGGCGTCAGTCTGTCCGGCGGGGAGCGGCGGCGCCTGGAAATCGCCCGGGCGCTGGCGGCGGATCCTATCTTCATGCTGCTGGACGAGCCGTTCGCCGGTGTGGATCCCATCTCGGTACTGGATATCCAACGCATTATCAAACAGCTGAACGAACGCGGCATTGGTGTGCTCATCACCGATCACAACGTGCGTGAGACCTTGGGGATATGCGAGCGCGCCTACATTCTCAACGCGGGCAGTATCATCGCTCAGGGCACGCCCAGTGAGCTGCTGGAAGATCCGCAGGTCAGGGCGGTGTATCTGGGTGAACATTTCAAGATGTGAAGATTCGGTTTTCGCGTTCACCGGAAGGTGAAAAACCCTTGCCGCAGACTGCCCCAGCGCGACCGAAGACCATTCTGAGGATGAGCGTAGCTGCAGGGGCGCGCACGCAACCCGAAACCTCTAGCCAGCCTATTTCTTGGGTGCCGCAGCTTTTTTATGCGCTGCAGGCTTTTCGACGCTGATGAGGTCTGACATCTTTTTGTCGATATTGTTGATTTGGAACGCCGGGAGGGCGTAAACCCAGGGTTTGAATTTTTTCTCCAGGCCCTGTGCCTCCTGCTTGACTTGTTCTGGTGTCTTTACCGCAGGCTTGTTTTTGGATTTGTCTTTACTGTCCGGTTTGACGGGCTTGATCAGGGACGCGTCATAGGCGGCGCCCAACGTGACATAACGCTTTTTGGCGTCCGCTTTGTCTGTCAACGCTGTCAAGGTTATACGCAGGCCGTCGAACGTCTCCAGGGTGGCGGTGAATGCGGGCTTTTCTGACAGCTTGAGATCCTGTGGTTGGAATACATCGTCCACGGTGAGCCTGGACAAGCTGTTGGCAATATCGTTGACGGTGAATGCCGACTTGACCGTTGCATGTTTCGGCATATTCGCGATTTGGAAATCCGTGGCGTCGGGCGAGGCCTTGCGTAAAGTCACGATATCGCCCGAACCCTGATTCACGATGACTTTTTCAATGCGGTTTTTTTCGATGTCCAGCAGCTGAGAATCCAGCCAGCCCTTGGTCGTGGCGTCAGCGATGAGGTTTCCGGATACCAGCCAGCTCTGCGCCGCGCCGGGTATGCGCACGAAGTATTCCTTTGCCGAGGGGTCCGCCTTGTCGGGCTGCTCTTTGCCCACCAGCACCTTTGCCATGGTCTTGCCCTGATCGTCAGTGACCTCGATCAGCTTGGCTTTGCTGCCCTTGTTTGTGATGTCCTCAACATTGATTTCACTGTACAAAGACGGATTCTTGGTTTTGGGCTCCAGGCGCGTGAGTTCACCGATGCCGAAAAGGATTTGACGTACCTGGCTGGTGGCGGCGGGGTAGCCGTGTTTTTCCCGGACCTGCCATTGATTGTCTTTGCGTATCACGTGCACCGCGGTGGCGGATGTGCTGATGCTGATTCCTGCGGCGCGATTGATATTTTTTTCGAAGTCAGGGAAAAGTGGCTGATTGGCGCCCTGGATGGCGGGAGGGTGACGCGATGAAAGGGCGGCGGCCAGGCCCACCAGGATCAGCGTTAACAGGCCGAGAATACCAAGTGTCTTACCGCTCATGGCGCGAATATACCCCCGTCGCGGAATTGCCGGAAAACGGCTTTGTCATTCATCATCCGCCTGCCCCACCCGCTTGTTTGCGCCGCGACCGGTATATGCCGGCCAGCAGGCCGCCAACGCCGATGAGGATGGGGATCAATCCGATATTGATGAATTTCAGCCAGCCCTCGAGGCCTTCAATGTCCTTGCGCAGTTGGTGCTGCACCTCGCGCAGTTCCTTGCGAATCTTGATCTTGTCCTGACGGAAGCGTGTGATCTCATTCTGCTGGGCGCTGTTGAGTATCAGCGCGTTATTGCCTTGCTTTTGGCTGCGCAGGGATCGGAGCTGATTTTCCGTATCGCGCAGCTTCTCGCGCAGTTCCTGTTCCTTTTTACGGAAGCGCTGTTCGGCCGACTGCTGCAGCGCGCGCACCTTGGTAAACGGCCGGCTGACATTGCCGCGGCTGCGTACGCTGATCAGGTCGTTGCTGCCGCCCAGGTTGTCCAGGGCATTGGTGACGAAGTTGCCGTTGCCGGAGGTGGGCAGGGCGATGCGCTGACCGATGAAGTTTTGTGTGTGGACCCAGAAGCGGTCTTCCAGCATGTCGCTGTCGGCGACGACGATGATGTTGGTCGGCTTGACCGACTTCTTCAGCTGCGGCCCCGGCGCCTGCACGGGTTTGTCTTTGTCCTTGCCTTTATCATCCGTTTTTGGCGGGCCGTTGGGGAACGCGGTGGTCAGGTTCCCGGTAATGCGCGCCGCCACGGTGTACTGCCCTTGGGGATGAAACTTGCTCATCAGTCCGTCGGGGTCGGGGAAGATCAGCTGTGAGGCATTGACCTCCATGGCCTGGGCGCTGGAGCGCAGCAGCGGCGTGAACGTGGTGGTGGCGCCTTTCGCCTTTTCCAGCGCACCCGCGGAGGCCATGGTCACCTTGTCCAGATTGGCCGTGACGATATCCTTGTCATCCATCTGATCCGACGGCACATCAAAGTAGATGGGATAGTCCCGCAGGAGCAGACGACCGCCTCGCTGCAGGCGAATCTTTTTTGCACCCTGTACATCGGCGACGACTTTGTCATCGGTGAACTCGACACCCCAGTCCTTGAGCAGCGGACCGAGGTCGGAATGCTGCGGGGTCTGCATGCCGCCGAAGGGGGATGCGCCGGGCTGGCGGTCCGCCTCGGCGTCGGGATCCACGAACGCCAGGACGTGTCCGCCGCGCAGCACGAACTGGTCGATGGCGTACAGGGTGGATTGGCTCAGGCCCTTGGGATGGACCAGCATCAGCACGTCTACGTCCTTGGGGATCGCGCTGATATTCGTGCCCAGGGTGCGCATATCGAACAGCTGGCTCATCTGTTCATAGACGACCCACGGCTGGTTGTCGTCCCCCGGTGCCATGGGCTGCGGCGGCCCGCCCTCCATGGGGAGCGTGCTGATCAAGCCCACCACCGGCGGTTTGGGGTGGGACAGGCGGTAGATAAGCTTGGTCAGGTCATACTCTAGGAAGTCGGCGCGGTCCGGCTGCAGGAACGGGATGACCTGTTGTTTGTCAGTGGAGTTGGTCCCCGCCAGACCGAAGTAGAACGTGTCCGTACCGCCCTCCACTGGGATGCCCTGCAGGCCATACCCAACGGCGCGGTCCTCCTGCGCGGAGAACGGTTCCGGGTCAATGATCTCCAGGGTGATTTTGCCGTTGGATACCCGCTGGTACTGTTCAAGCAGTTCCTTGACGCGCACTGAGTAGCTGTTGATATCGGGGAAGTTGGAGGCCAGCTTCTGGGACAGATACAGGCGCAGAGTGATGGGTTCGTCGAGTCCCGCCAGGATGTTGCGCGTGCCCTGGGACAGAGTGTAGAGCTTGTTCTCGGTGAGATCGAAACGGATGGATTTAAATGCGATGTTGCTGATGATGTTCACCGCCAGGAACAGCACGACGGCGATCACCAGGCCGGTGCCGGATGTGAGGTTTCTCCGAGTCAGCTGCTTCATGTTCGGTTCAATCCGCCTTTTTCATTTCCAGCAGGACCGCATTGGCGAACAGCCACAGGGCCATCAGGGAGATGAAGAAAATCAGGTCACGCAGATCGATGACGCCTTTGGTAATGGCGTCAAAGTGGGTGATGAAGCTGAACGAGCTGATGGCGTCGACGACGACCTGTGGTGCCCAGCCGTTGAAGAAGTCCAGCACCATGGGAAAGCCGCTGAGGATGAACGCCAGGCACACCACCACACTGATGACGAACGCTATCACCTGGTTTTTGGTCACTGCGGAGATGCACGAGCCAATGGCCAGGAACGCCCCGGCCATCAACAGGCTGCCTATGTAGCCGGCGACGATGACGCCGTTGTCCGGCGAGCCCAGGTAGTTGACCGTGATCCAGATGGGAAACGTCAGCGCCAGGGCGATGGCGGTGAACGCCCAGGCGGCGAGGAACTTGCCCAAAACGGCCTGGGTCATGGTGACCGGCAGGGTGAGCAGCAGCTCGATGGTGCCGCTCTTGCGCTCCTCGGCCCACAGCCGCATGGCGAGGGCGGGGATGAGAAACAGGTACAGCCATGGGTGAAAGGAGAAAAACGGCAGCAGGTCGGCCTGGCCGCGCTCGAAGAAATTCCCCAGGTAAAAGGTGAAGATGCCGCTGAGGAACAGGAATATCACGATAAAGACGTAGGCGATTGGCGTGGCGAAGTAGCCGGTCAGTTCGCGTTTGAAGATTACCCAGATATTTGACATGAGCGTCGCTATGAGATTGCCTGGTGTTTGGTGGTGAGGCTGCGGAACACGTCATCCAGACGGCCTCTTTCGACATAGAGTTCTTCGATCCGCCACTGGTGTTCGCCGACGGTGCGGCTCACCGCGGCGAGGATGGACTGCGACGGCTTGGGAAAGACATGCAGGCGCCGCAGGTCGCCGTCTTTGTGCAGCAGTTTGACGTCCTTGACTCCCGGCAGCCGTCGCAGAACATCGCTGACGTCCTCGCCGCTGCCGCGCACCGTCAGTAGGATCGCATTGTGCTCCCGGGAGCGCGCTTCAAGCTCGGCAGGCGTCCCATCGGCCACCACCTTGCCCGCGGCGATGATGATGGCGCGGCTGCACACGGCGTCGACTTCTTCAAGTATGTGCGAGGAGAGGATGATTGCCTTCTCGCTGGCCATGGCCTTGATCAGTGTGCGCACCTCATGTTTCTGGTTCGGGTCCAGGCCGTCGGTGGGCTCATCGAGTATCAGGACTTGCGGATCGTGGAGGATGGCCTGGGCCAGGCCGACGCGCCGCTTGAAGCCCTTGGACAGGGTCTCGATAGGTTGATGCAGCACGTTGCCCAGGTTGACCTTTTCCACCACGTCGTCGATGCGGCTGGCCTTTTGTTTGCCGCGCAGGCCGCGGATCTGAGCGACGAAATCGAGAAAACCCGCCGGTGTCATGTCCGGATAGGCCGGGGCCCCTTCCGGTAGGTAGCCGATGTTCTGTTTGACAGCCAGCGGCGCGCGTGCAAGATCGTACCCGCATACCGTGACTTCACCGGCATCCGGCGCAAGGAAACCGGTGACAATCTTCATGGTGGTGGATTTGCCGGCCCCGTTGGGCCCGAGAAAGCCCAACACCTCACCCCGGCTCACGTTGAAGGAGACGTCGTCGACGGCGATGAGGGGTCCGTATCGTTTTTGGAGTTTTTGTAGTTCTACCAATCTCTGCGACGTCACGCGATTCTTATGCTCCTGATTGTTCCATCTCGAATCAGCTACTGCTGCTTAGTCAGAATGGGTGATGATTAGTTCAATCGCCAATGGATATAATGGGAAAATTATCAGTCTAACCGTTTGTCCGTGTCATACTGCGGACCCATGACCTTGAACCGGTGTGTGCGTGTATCGTCTTGAGCGCGCTAAATATTAGTCACCGTGATCGACATGTCAAGAGAGTGTCATTCCGGCATGGATTTGCTTGATGATGCGCCACGCGATGTGATTTTTGCCGACTGACTTTGAACAAAAGTATCGCGGGCCTGCCTTATGGTGGGTGGACGATCGCGCGGTAATCCCTGAGTGATACGCTGCTCATTAGAAAATTACCATTCATTAATGGAGAATTATTGCTATGTTCCGTAGATCTGTATGGCGTTTTATCGCTCCCGCCATGGGGGTGTTTATGATGACCCTTTCCGTCGCTCAGGCTGGTTCAGTGCCGGCCAAAATCGGCGACGAGGTTGTCCCCTCTTTGGCGCCCATGGTGAGCAAGGTGCTGCCGGGGGTGGTCAATATCTCCACCCGCTCGCACATCCGGGTGGAGGAGAACCCGCTGTTCAACGACCCCTTTTTCCGCCACTTTTTTAATGTCCCGTCTCAACCGCAGGAGCGTGAAGAACAGAGCCTGGGCTCGGGTGTGATCGTCGATGCCGACAAGGGCTACGTCATGACTAATCATCATGTCATCGACAAGGCGGATGAAATCACTGTCACCCTGCGTGACGGCCGGCACTTCAAAGCCAAGGTAGTGGGCGATGATCCGGAGAGTGACATCGCGCTGCTGCATATCGATGCAAAGAATCTTACCGCCGTGCCGCTTGCCGATTCGGACAAGCTGCAGGTGGGGGATTTTGTGGTGGCGGTGGGCAACCCCTTCGGCCTGGGACAGACAGTGACTTCGGGTATCGTCAGCGCACTGGGCCGCTCGGGGCTGGGTATAGAGGGTTATGAAGACTTCATCCAGACCGATGCCAGTATCAATCCAGGTAATTCGGGCGGTGCCCTGGTCAATCTCAGGGGTCAACTGGTAGGCATCAATACCGCCATCATCGGTCCCAGCGGCGGCAACGTGGGTATCGGATTCGCCATACCCATCAATATGGCCGGTGACATCATGAAGCAGTTGGTGCAATACGGCGAGGTGCGGCGCGGCCGCCTGGGTGTCTATATCCAGGACGTGACGCCGGAGCTGGCCAAGGCGTTTGATATCGGGGATATCAAGAAAGGCGCCGTGGTGGCCCAGGTGGTCAAGGGGTCGGCGGCCGATAAGGCAGGGCTCAAGGTCGGTGATGTGATTGTCTCGGTCAATGATCGGCCCGTTGTGGATTCCACCGATCTGCGCAATCAAATCGGCTTGATGCGCGTCGGGCAGGAGGTGAAGTTGGAAATCATCCGCGACGGCAAGCACAAGACCGTCAAGGCCTCAATCGCCGCGGCGCAGGAAAGAAAAATGCAGGCGGGCAAGATCAATGACCTTCTCTCCGGCGCCGAATTGGGCGCCATTCAGGAGGACCATCCCCTGTATGGCAGGGTGGAGGGTGTCGAAGTGCTCGACGTCGAACAAGACAGCAAGGCGTGGAACGCTGGTCTGCGCAAAGGGGACGTGATCGTTTCCGTCAACCGCGAGCCGGTGAAAAATCTTGCAGAGGTGAAGCAGGCGGCCAAGAAGTCCCACAACGGTTTGCTGTTAAACGTACGCCGTGGCGAGGGCGCATTGTTCCTGCTGCTAAACTAGAATCCGCATCTCAGGCGCGAAGGTGTTGCCCCGCGGTCCGCAAATCGGGCCGTGGGGCTGTTTTTTCAGGCTATGAAGGCGAAGAAGGACAGCGTCAGTTGGCGGAACGTCTGATAACGTTCTCCGTGAACAGGGTGGAGAAGATCTCATCGAACTGGTGTTCCGCTTCCGCCACGACGGGTTCAATATCGTTCGGCGCCAGGTCCAGGGTGCTCCATGCCTTTTGATCCAGTGGCGGGATGACCATGGGTTCGGGTGCGGTGTCCCACACGGCGCTGGTGATGATGTTCGCCACGTGAACCACCGCCGCCTCCTTGCCGCCGGTATGACCGTTACGGGGCAGGTGGTGACACTCGACGGCCTCTTCGATATTTTTGGGAAGGCGCCACTTGCGTATGAGTTCGCCCCCCACGTCGGCATGGGTAAAGCCCATGACCCGCCGCTCCGCCTCCTCCAGCACCTCATCGTTGTGAGAGGCGCGCAGCAGGGCCTCCCGCGCCAGTTCGGGAATTTTTCGATAGATCAGCAGGCTGCCGATGTCGTGCAGCAGGCCGGCGATGAAAAACCGCTCCACGTTAAGCTCGCGGTTTTTGACGGCCAGGATGCGCGCCACGATGGCGCACTGAGTGCTGTGGCGCCAGAAGGAATCCATGGAGACCAGGTCGTTGGGCAGGCCGGCGAACATCTTGACCACGGAGGTGGCCAACACGAGATCACGCAGTTCCCGCACACCGATGACGGTGATGGCCCGGGAGACGGTGTCGATTCTCGAGGGGAAATTGTAAAACGGGCTGTTGACGATCTTCAGCAGCCGTGCCGTCATGGCGGGGTCTTTACTTATCACGCGGCCGATATCGGAGGCGGAGTAGTGTGGATTTTCCACCATTTCATTTATGCGGATGAAGACCTCCGGGAGCGAGGCCACGTCTATTGTCCCGGACACGATCTCCCTTGCGGTGAGGCTCATGAGTTGTCTAAGCTCGGCTCATCAGGCGGGATGTACAGGCTCGGGCCAGTTCTTTGATGAAGGGGTGGTTCAGATCGTTGTGCTGGAAGCGTTTCATTAACTGGTTCACGCGCTCGTCCGCTATGTCCGAGTGCGCGGGTACGGGCGGGTTCTCCATTGATGAATTTTCATCATCGGACTCGATGGCCACCAGCGGGATATTGCGTGCGTGAAGCATGCGTATGTAGCGGGTCGTGAGTCTGGTGCCGGCGGGCAGGAGCAGGTGTCCGCTGGAGGCGAGAATATCTTTGGCAGTGACCATCCCGGGTTCTACGTCCTGAATTTTGATATTTTTCATATCCAACCCCATTGTTTAAATGGATGCGTGGCTCCCTTACGCCGCTGGATGAAGCTGTTTGAGATAGTAGCAGCGCCAGGGAAAATTGGAAAGCGTGGTTTACGCTCCGGCATGTGTACAATGTGCTTGTCATGACAGTTTGAAACAGTTCGAGCATTTGGTTTGTTGGGCAATAGAGCCGTGTGTTGTTGGATATGCAGGTTTGAAGAGTATACCTTGAACCTATGGTGTTGATGTGTGATGGGTGAAGCAAAAGCAACCCGCCTTGCCATTTCCGGTATGAGCTGTGCCGGCTGTGTTGCCACCGTGGAGCATGCCTTGCAGCATGTGCCCGGCGTGGATCAGGCGGCTGTCAACTTCGCTGAGCATAGCGCCCTGGTTCAGGGGGATGCGCCGGCGTCCACCTTGATTGACGCGGTGGTCAAGGCCGGCTACGGCGCATCGGAGTTGAGCGGTGCGGACAGCGAGGCGGAAAAGGAGGCATTCGAACACCAGGCCTATCGCCGGCTGGTACGCCAGGCGGTGGTGGCGTGCGTAGCGGGCGCGCTATTGCTCGGCGGCGGGCTGTTGGGTGCGCTGCCGACCCTGGCTCAGGGCAGGCCCTTGTGGATCGTTACGGGGCTGATCACCGCGGGTGTAATGATGTATTCCGGTGGTCACTTTTTCACTGGGGCATGGCGCAGCTTCTGGCGACACAACGCCAATATGGATACCCTTATCGCCCTGGGGACGGGCACGGCGTGGCTTTACTCCATGGTGGTGACGTTGTTTCCCGATAGCGTCCCGGTGCTGGCCCAGCATGCCTATTTCGAGGCGGCGGTGATCATCATCGGCCTGATCAATGTGGGATCCGCCCTGGAGATGCGCGCCCGGGGGCGCACCTCCGAGGCCATCAAGCGCCTGCTCAATCTCCAGCCCCACACCGCGCGGGTTATGCGTGACGGGCGGGAGCAGGACCTGCCCGTGGAGCAGGTGGGCCTGGACGAGACTGTGCGGGTGCGGCCCGGTGAACGTATTGCTCTGGACGGCCTAGTCATCGACGGTGCCTCAACAGTGGATGAATCCATGCTCTCCGGTGAGCCCATTCCGGTGGAAAAACACCCTGGTGCCGAGGTTATCGGCGGGACCATCAATCTGAGCGGGACTTTTCTGTATCAGACCAAGCGTATCGGCAGAGACACCGTTCTGGCGCGCATCGTCGACATGGTGCGCCGCGCCCAATCCAGTAAGCCGCCCATTGGACGCCTGGTGGACAAGATCGCCGCGGTCTTCGTGCCCACGGTCTTGATTGTTGCGGTGGTGACGTTTTTGGCCTGGTTCAATGTGGGTCCGGAGCCGCGCTTCAGTTACGCCCTGGTGGCGTTGATGACGGTGCTGATCATCGCCTGTCCGTGCGCACTGGGCCTGGCCACACCCATCTCCATTATGGTGGGCGTGGGCAAGGCGGCCGAATTCGGTATCCTGATCCGCAACGGCGAGGCCCTGCAGCAATCGGGACACATCACCACTGTGGTGCTGGATAAGACCGGCACCATTACTCAGGGTCGCCCCGCGGTGACGGCTGTCGTCCCGGTGGTGGGGTGGCAGGAACAACAGGTGCTGCAGCTTGCCGCCAGCGTCGAAGTAGGATCGGAGCACCCCTTGGCGGACACCGTGGTGGCAGCGGCCAGGGAACGCGGGATCGCGCTGTTGAATGCGGAGCACTTTGCCGCGGATGCCGGACGCGGCGTGCGGGCCTCAATCAATGGAGACACGGTGCTGCTGGGCAATGCACGGTATATCTCGGAAAGCGGCATTGACGGCGGTACGCTCGGCCAGCGCGGGGCGGACTTCGCGGCCCAGGGTCATACGGTGATGTACGTGGCCAGCGGGGACCGGCTTGTGGGAATGATCGCCGTGGCGGATCGGATCAAGTCGGACTCCGCCGCGGCCATCGCCCGGCTGCACGGCATGGGCCTGAAGGTGGTCATGCTCACCGGTGACACAAGCACCACAGCGCACGCCATTGCCCACGAGGTGGGTATCGATGAGGTTGTCGCCGAAGTGCTGCCTCAGCACAAGGCGGAAAAGGTCATGGAGCTGCAGCATCGCGGGGAGGTCGTGTGCATGGTCGGCGACGGCATCAATGATGCCCCGGCACTGGCCCAGGCACACGTGGGATTTGCCATCGGCACCGGTACCGACGTGGCCATCG
>CAYXAX010000034.1:0-18626 GCA_964463055.1 uncultured Gammaproteobacteria bacterium
GGTGTCGGAAGATCCTGCTATTCCGTCGTGACCAGCCGTCCGATTGGCTGGGTGGGTGGTATAGATCGAGAAATCCCAGAAGTGTTGAAGTGCTGGTCGCTCATCAGCATACACATAACTATATGAATATTAAGAACCTAATTCACAAGCCAATCATTTGCCGAGTAGATATGGGAAATTATTCCCAAAAACAACGGCTGTGTCAAGTCATTTTTAGGTTGATGGGATAAATCAGCCGTATTTCCAGGCCAGCATCAGTGCCGGTATTCACGGTAATGTGTCTGGCTAGGAGCCTGTCGTCCCGGTGTCGATCATGGCGAAGGCATTACCTTGAGGTCATTTCCCGCGCATATCCGGGTGGTCTGCAAATGCGCGGCTCTTTTACTTCAGCGGGGGACTTTCCGACACCAGAATTGATACATATTTGAAAATGTCATGGGGCGCAGGCGCTCGAAGCTGTCCCATGATGCCAGGTTGGTCATTGACGGGTCCTGTGGGAATTGATGCCGGTAGGTTATTTTCGTTTCTGTGTCACTGAATACGAAGCCCATGAATTCCAGTTTCAGGTCGTTCAAAACCCGGCGGATCTGGTTTAGTGTGAAGCGGTGCTCTTTGAAATGGAAAAGCAGATCACGGCAGCCGCTCATTGAGTAAAAATCGATACTATTTGACCACGGGTTGGCGGGTGCCTCGTCCAGGATCATTCTTCTGTATTTGCGGATGTTGTTCCCAACGGGCCTCACATTCTCATCTTTAAATATCTCCTTGATGGAAGTGAAGCCCTGTCTTGCGATCTGGCTGTACAGGCCGACAAACATAAGACCGTCTTCAACGAGCAGGTCGGACAGTATTCTCCACCCTTTTAGCGGGTCATCCATGTGGTGCAGAACACCGACGCACTCAACGATATGAAATCTCCTATCAAGCGTGGACAGCTGCAATATGTCGCCCTGTACGAATTCAATGTTGTCCATACCGTATCTGCGCGCCATTCGCATGGCGTAGGCAAGACTGCTCATGCTTATATCCAGCGCCGTGACTTCCGTGTCGGCGTATGACAATGCCGTTTGTATGGGGTGCTTGCCCGTTCCGCAACCCGCGATGAGAATGCGAATGGGGCCGTCCAGAAAGGCGGGGAGTGTGGGTGCCGTAAGATGTCGCCTGAGGTAACGCTTGATGCTGGTATGTTGCAATTCCGGCATCTCTAACCAGCGCGGATAGGGGTTTTCCTCGTATTGGGACTGCACAAGCAGGGAAGCTGTATCGTTGATCGGTGCGATGGGTTTGATTTCCCGTTTTAAATCCTGCTCGAGTAGAGGGTTTGTCAACGCCAGCTCGATCAGAGATCGAAATTTTTCAGACCAGCCGGTGGTGGGCATGGCGACGAGTTGCCGCGCGCATGAAAGCGAGGCCAGGCTTTCGTACATGGCGAAGACGAGCAGGGTGCATTCCAGGTCTTCTGGTGGCAGTTCATTGGCGGGGACGGCCTTTTCCAGGGCAAGCCTCATGTCGCTTATGCGTCGGTATTCTTCGTCGCCGGTGGAGAAGACATATTCGTTATTGAGGCCCTGGCGTGCCAATGCGAAGACGACGTTGAACTGCGCACCTTCGATACGTGCCGCTCCGCAATAGTCAAGCAGCAGGGCGCGGCGCACTTCCGTCAACACACGCTCCAGGTCGGCATCCGTATTGATGGTGGTTTCAAGGTACTTCAAAAACAGTTCATCAGCGCCGATGGTATCAATCATCGCCCGTGGGTTTTTGGCGCCATGGCCTTTCTGGCCCGGTATATCGTGCCTTTTCTTCAGTGCGCGGGCGGTTATGCTGGACAGGGGTTGATGGTCCACGCCCGTTAGGTAAAAGCAGTGCCGCAATTCCTGTTCAAGCCAGGATGAGAGACTTGCGCCGTGATGAATGCCCATGACATCTATAAAGACGGCGCGAACCGATGCTGGATTGCGCGCCGTGCTCACGGCTTTGCGATGATATGCGATATACGTTTCAAGCTGTGCCTGCGTCCTGCTGGTGAGGCCGATGCCCTTGAGGGCGGGGAGGCAAAGCGGGTTTAGGTCCAATGCCCGTTGGAAACACGGTACTGCGCGATCCATTCTGTCTTGATCAAGGTAGGCATTGCCAAGATTATTATATGCGTCTGATAGCGCGGGCGCGAGGCTGATCGCCCTGTGGAAATTATCTATCGCCTCCTGCGGAGCGCCTTGATTCAATAGTATGTTGCCGAGGTTGTTGTAGGCCTCGGCGAGATTGGGGTTCAGGCTTATCGCGGTCCGGTAGCTGGCTGCTGCCTCCGCGTATTTTCCCATTACGTTCAGGATATAACCCAGGTTGCAGTGTGCCGTGGCTTGGGAGGGGTCGAGTTTTACGGCGTTTCTATACTCTTCCAGTGACCCTTCGCGATTTCCCTGGTTAAGCAGGACGTTTCCCAGATTGATGCGGGCTCCGTAGTGGGCGGGTTGTAATGCAAGGGCGCGGCGCGCGCAATCACCGGCCGCCTGGATATCGCCAAGCATGCCATTGATGGTGCTTAAGGCATACCACGCCTCCGCATCATCCGGGTGCCCGGTGGCGATGTCGGTATACAGGATTCTTGCCTCTTGGAAGCGCTTGCTCTCCATCAAGGCGGTGCCGCGCCGTTTCATGGCGTCAAGGTGTTTTTCGCTGGCGCTCATCGGATACAGGTTCCGGGGTGGCGGCCCATGGGTGATTCCATGATGTGTTCAGGCGTTACTAACCGGTGTACTCGGTGATCATCTCATCAGCCCATGCGATGGAATCCAGGTAGGATCGGGTGATCTGCGACGGTGTGAGGCCTGCCAGTGAGGCGTGGTCCCAATCGCCTCTCTCATAGGCCAAGGTACAGCCGAGCGCCTTTCCGGCCTCACCCTCCTGGGCGACAAGCGCCTGGTAAAGCTCCGTGGACAGCGGCAGGGATTTGAGTATCTCCTCCAGTGGGGCTTCGAGGAGTGCTTCCAGTGTGGAAAACAGACCCACCGTGAAATACGTGTCGGTGTCGCTTCGACCCAGCGCGGCCCCAAGCAGCTCGCACATGCGGGCCCTGGCCATGGCGGTGACGAGCAGTTCGGAGGGCCTGTCGTTGGATTTCAGCAGGCCCATCAGGGTCGCCCATTTTTTCAGTGCCCGAAAGCCGATGTAAACCACGGCCTGGCGTATCGATTCGATCTTTCTCGGCAGGGAGAAATACGCCGAGTTGATATATCGCAGGAGCTTATAGCTCAGGGTCACGTCATTCAGTATGACCTTCTCCAGCTTATCCACATCGAGGTTGTGATCCTGGAGCAGGGCAAAGAGCTGCATGAGGCCGAGCTGATTGGTCGGCACACGCCGGCCCTGGAGCACCTCGGGTTTGGACAGGAAGTAACCCTGGAAATAATCAAACCCGAGATCATGGCAGTATTTGAAATCTTCCTTAGTCTCAACCTTTTCGGCCAACAGGCGTACGTTGCGGGATTTCAGCTGTCTGACATGGGCCGCGATATCAGTCCTGTCCATGCTCAGGACATCGAGTTTGATGATGTCAGCGATACTGATTAATGAATCCGCGGCTTCGCGGTAGATGAAGTCATCCAGAGCGATGGTGTATCCATGATTTGACAGAGATCGCAGGCATCGCAGCACATCGGGGTCGTCAACGGGGACATCTTCCAGGACTTCGAGTACGACCTGTTCCGTGGAGAACGGGAGTGTGTGCTCCCCGCAGATCAGTTCAGTGGTCATGTTGATAAAAGCCAGGTGCGGCCCCACGAGATGGTCAAGACCGATTTCGATGAAGGCATCATAAACAACCTGGGTGGTGGCCAGACTGCCGTCTATTACATCCGCACTGTTTGCGTTGTTTCTCCGATACAGGAGTTCATAGGCGCAGACATCCATGGATCGATCATAGATGGGCTGCCTGCCGAGAAAAAATTCCGCCTTCATGCTGCCTCGGTATATTTTTGCCTGCGCTGTTTGCGCGCTCGATATCTTTCAATCACCATCCGTGACTTCCATGATTTGTGTCATTCTACTGAGGAGGTCGCGCGCCCCAATCATAGGGGCATTGCCGTCTACAGCCAAGGGCTGGGGGGTTGTTGCGGTATGCGGGGTGGCTGGGGTGCCTGTGTTCACAGCCGGCGACCGCCCTCGGTTTTGCCGTTTCAGTCCTGCGTGCATCTGAGGCCATACTTGCGGGGCATTTTGGTCAATCGGGCTTGAGCACCCGATATGATTATCGGCTGAATTCATTGATTTTTGAATCGAGGGCAGGGGATTTCCGTATACTGTCCGTGGCAACGGGTAACCCGCCGGTACGGGGGAGGACGGGCCGCTGTAGGGTACAATCGGATCATTCCTTATGACATATCACGTTAGCAGGGTGTTGAAAAACACCCTGCTAACGCGGCGCAGGGATGCGCCGCTCGAAAACCGAACACCGAAGTGTTTGGTTTTCGGAGCAGGCCGCGGGCGTGTAGCGCGGCGCAGCGAGTTGAAAAAGGCCGGGAAGTGACTTTTTCAACATCCTGTTAGGTGACATTTTTGACCAGCTATCCGGTGGTCGCATAACCATGCCCGGTTGTGAAGTTCCAAGCGGACCCCGCCGCGGCGGGATACGGCTTGCCGGAGTTTCACTCAGGGATAAATTCTCATGGCACTGGTAACACTGCGCAGCATCAACGTGGGCTTCGGTGGCCCCGCGCTGCTTGAACACATCGATCTGCAAATTGAACAAGGCGAACGTGTATGTCTTGTCGGGCGCAACGGCACTGGAAAATCCACGCTGATGAAGGTCATCTGCGGCGATATCGCGCCCGACGATGGAAAAATGGAATTCCAGCAGGACATACGCATCGCCTACCTGCCCCAGGAGGTGCCCGGCAACCTGCCGGATTCGGTCTTCGATGTTGTCGTCAGCGGGCTGGGGGAAGAGGGGCGATTGATCGCCAAATACCACCATTTGAGCTTGCGCCTGGCAGAGGAATACAGCATGTCCCTTGCCAACGATCTTGACGCTGTTCAGCGTGAAATCGAGTCTGCCGGCGGCTGGCGTATGAACCGACAGGCCGAGGCGGTGATATCGCGCATGATGCTGGACCCCGATGCTCAATTCAGGAATCTCTCGGGTGGGCTCTCGCGCCGGGTACTGCTCGCACGCGCGCTGGTCAGTGACCCGCATCTCCTGTTGCTGGATGAGCCGACCAATCACCTGGATATCGAGGCGATTCGCTGGATGGAAGAGTTCCTGCTCGGGTTTTCCGGCGCGTTGCTGTTTGTTACCCACGACCGGGCCTTGCTGCGGACGCTTGCCACCCGCATTATCGAACTGGATCGCGGGCACCTTACGAGTTGGCCGGGAGATTATGACGTCTACCTCAAGCGCAAGGAGGCGGCGCTGGAGGCGGAAGCCAGGCAAAGTGCCTTGTTCGACAAGAAGCTTACCCAGGAGGAGATCTGGATACGCCAGGGGATCAAGGCGCGCCGCACGCGGGATGAGGGTCGCGTGCGGGCGTTGTTGCAAATGCGCGAAATGCGCAATGCCCGCCGCGGCATCACCGGCAAAGCACGCATGCAGCTGCATGATGAGGCGGTCTCCGGAAAACTGGTGATCGATGCGCAGGGTGTCAGTCACGGGTACGGCGGCACGCCCGTAATAACGGACTTGTCAACCACCATTCTACGCGGAGACAAGGTGGGTATCCTGGGACCGAACGGCGCCGGAAAGACGACCTTGCTGAAGATTCTGCTGGGGCAGCTCAAGCCGGACAGTGGCAAGGTTTCCCTCGGGACGCGCCTGGATATCGCATACTTTGATCAGCATCGCGCGCAGCTCGATGAAGAGAAGTCCGTTCAGGACAACGTCGGCCAGGGCAGCACGAAGATCACCATCAACGGCAAGTCGCGTCATGTGATCGGCTATCTGCAGGATTTTCTGTTCTCGCCCGCGCGCGCCCGGGCGCCGGTGAAGACCCTCTCGGGGGGGGAGCGCAACCGTCTGCTGTTGGCCAGGCTGTTTACCAAACCCGCCAACCTGCTGGTCATGGACGAACCGACCAACGACCTGGACGTGGAGACGCTGGAATTGCTGGAGGAGTTGCTGTTGGATTTTCCGGGGACCCTGCTCCTGGTCAGCCACGACCGGGCATTCATTAACAATATCGTGACCAGTACGCTGGTTTTCGAAGGCAACGGGCGGATCAATGAATATGTGGGCGGCTATGACGACTGGTTGAGGCAAAGGGAGGCAAATAACGCCGCAAAACCCGCCGCGAAACGGCTAGAAATCAGGCAGCCCCCACGCAAATCCCCGCGGCAGACCCAGAAACTCGGTTATAAAGAGCAGCGTGAGCTTTCGCAGCTCCCTCAGCGCATTGAGAGTATCGAGGCAGACGTGCGCCAGCACTATGACGCCATGGCCGATCCCGATTTCTATAAAAGGGATGGGGCTGAAATCCTGGCGTCCCAACAGCGCCTGCAGTCGCTGGAGCAGGAACTCGCCGAGTGTTACCGCCGCTGGGAACAGCTGGAGTCCATGCAGTAGTCAATGGTATTAATTCGTATATGACCCCTGAAGATGAAAACAAGGCCTTTGCCGATCTGGGTCCGGATAATATTCTGGATGCGGTGGAGGGCGCCGGCTACCAGTGTGACGGCCGCTTTCTGGCGCTTAACAGCTATGAAAACCGCGTATATCAGGTAGGTATTGAAGACGGTCCGCCGCTGGTCGCCAAATTTTACCGACCCGGCCGCTGGCCGGATGTAGCTATCATCGAGGAACACGCGTATACCCTGGAATTGGCGCAGCGTGAGATACCCGTCGTCGCGCCTCTGGTAAGTCATGGCGGCGAGACCCTGCATCACCATGGTCCGTATCGCTTCGCGCTTTATCCCCGCAGGGGCGGGCGGGCGCCGGAGCTGGATAATCCCGAGCACTTGGAGCAAATGGGGCGATTCCTGGCGCGCATTCACGCCCTGGGGGAGGTCAGGCCCTTCGAACACAGGCCGGCATTGGATGTGCAGCACTTTGGCGTCGACTCGTATCAGTTTCTGCTGGCGCGGGGCTGGTTACCGCGGGAACTGGAGGTCGCCTACCGCACCCTCGCCGAAGACCTCATCAAAGGCATCAATGCGTGTTTCGCGCGCGCGGGAGGTGTGAAAGTCCTTCGCCTGCATGGCGACTGCCATCCGGGTAATATCCTGTGGACGGATGAAGGACCGCATATCGTGGATTTCGACGATGCGCGCATGGGGCCGGCGATACAGGATTTATGGATGTTTCTTTCCGGCGAACGAAGTTATATGACCGCACGTCTGGGCGACCTGCTGGAGGGGTACACGGAATTTCATGAATTCGATCCCCGTGAACTGCACCTGATAGAGGCCCTTAGAACACTGCGCATGATGCATTATGCCGCCTGGATTGCCCGGCGCTGGGACGATCCCGCATTCCCCGCCGCGTTTCCGTGGTTTGCAGGCGGTCGCTACTGGGAGGAACATATCCTGGCGCTGCGGGAGCAGGCCGCGGCAATGGAAGAGCAGCCGCTGCAGTTGCAGGCATAATCCGTCGTCGCGAAGGCGCCGCCATGCCGATTGTCCGCCGAACGCGGGAAGAACCGTCAAGGCCGGTGGGGATTTCTGCTTGGCGCGTTTGCAAATCCAGACCCTGAAAAAAACATGCGTGCAGACGGCAACATTTGGCCGTCTGGCGAGGCGATATGCGCTTAGATCTTGTATCTAAAACAAAATACCGATGCATAAGTGATTTGTTGTTTTTCCCGGGAAGCGCTTCACTTAAAGATTTTATGGAAATTGCCTATAACCATTGGGGAGCCATCCGTCTTCTTGTCCACTGGGAGCTGTAAACAACATGGCCATAATACAAAACGACACCGGAAAACTTCTGCCTGGAAACGAACAGCTGCGACTGGCCGCGATTCAAAATTTCGATATTCTGGACACCCCGCCCGATGGCGCATTTGATCGATTGACACGGCTTGCAGGTCGCGTTTTTGGTGTGCCCATTGCCATTATCACAATCGTCGATACCGACAGAATCTGGTTCAAGTCCAAGCTGGGGTTGGATGTCTGTGAGATCGGCAGGGATCCCGGCTTATGCGCCTCTTGTATCCTGCAGGACGATGTGATGGTGATCCGCGATGCCAAGAACGATGCGGTGGCATTGACGAATCCCTTGGTGGCGGGTGAGTTCGGCTTGCGCTTTTACGCGGGCGCACCGTTGAAGACCCGCGATGGCGTGAATATAGGCACGTTCTGCCTGATTGACCGCGGACCGAGGGAGTTCACGGATGCCCAGCAGGCGACGCTTGCCGACCTGGCGGCCATCGTCGTAGACGAAATGGAGCTGCGCACCACCAGCCGGCGTCTGATTGTCAGAAACATGGAAACCGTCGAGGAGGCTGAAAAATCAGCGAATACGGATTTAATGACCGGGCTGGGCAATCGCCGCGCCTTCGAAGCGGACATCATGGAGTTCGAACGTATGATCGGCGTGGGGGAGTTTTCAGACCTGATGGTGGCGGTGATCGACCTGGATGGATTGAAGCAGGTCAATGACAGTCATGGACATGCCGAGGGGGATTATCTGATACAGACCTTCAGCGCCGGGATCAAGGAGTCGCTGAGAGTGAATGACCGCGCCTATCGCGTTGGAGGTGATGAGTTCGTCATTCTGTCACCTTTGTCGACAAAACCAGACTTCATGAAAATCAAGGGACGTATCGCCAAGGTGATCGAAGACGTCAGAAATGAAACGGGATTTTCAGAGGCCGGCGCCTCCGTCGGTATCGCGGTACTGTCTGCCGCCGAATTCAGCCTGCAGCAGGCGCTGCGGCTTGCCGACAAGCGCATGTACGATGACAAGAAAAAGCGCTCGAAGGCGGGCATGAAGGCGGTTGAATGCTGATTGCCGGGATTTATGCGTCTTCCTTGAAATTCGCCGTGCCATACGGGTCCATGTATTCGATAGTGATCGATACAATACATGCCCGGTAAGATAAAAAGAAAGAAGCCCGGGCCGCATTGGTCCGGGCTTCTCGTGGTTTGCCATGCAATACGCTCCATTGTATCGCCCTGGCTTGCCGGGGCATGAAATGCCTCGGCTCGTTTTACCGCGTTGTGGTTAGCGACGCGGTGTAGTCTCAACCCCTGCGAAGCCCTCCCAATTAATGGGCCCCGGGCCTGTTTATCCCCCGTGCCGCACCCCTCCCCGCGCCGCACATCACCTGGGGCGCCGCGCGCCTGTTACGACGCCTGGCCCACATGCCGCGCAAGCCTCGCAACATGCTTGAATTCCAAGCTACGACTGGCCATGGTGCTTGTCAAGTCGATTTTTGACACGTACAGGCGCGATATGTGCATGCGCCGAACAAGGCGACTGGACATGTCATAACCAAGTGCCGCCGCGTTCACTACGCCACTGTGCCGCTTCGACCATTGAATATCCTCGGGAATTCCATGGCGCAAAGTTTGCATCTTGTCAGGTTGGATCGAATCGTAATCAGCCGAGGCTGATGCATTTCCTTCCCGGATTTCTGGCGATTACACATACAAGGGATAGACACGTGACTTCACGAAACACGCTTGACCCGTCTGATTGGCGAGACATCCGAGCACAGGGCCATCACATGCTCGATGACATGTTCGACTACCTGGAGCGAATTCGTGAGCGCCCGGTGTGGCGGCCGATTCCATCGCAGGTGAGAGAGTCATTCCGCGAGCCCTTGCCGAGAGATCCCAGTGATCTGTCCACCGTACACGAAATCTTCATGAAACGGGTCCTTCCGTATACGGTCGGTAACACGCATCCGGGGTTTATGGGGTGGGTACACGGCGCCGGGACACCGGTGGGTATGCTGGCCGAAATGGTGTCTGCGGGTATGAATGCGAATCTTGGCGGACGCGATCAGATTCCGGTCGAGGTTGAACGGCAAATGGTGCAGTGGGTGCGCGAACTGTTTGACTTTCCGGAGACCGCAAGCGGTTTGTTCGTGACCGGCACGTCGATGGGTAACCTGATAAGTGTTTTGGTTGCCAGAACCGCTGCCCTGGGTACGCGCGTGCGTCGCAAGGGAATCGCCGCGGGCCCCGAGCGGCTCGTCGCCTATGCCTCAGCGGGTGCTCACGGCTGCATCGCCCAGGCCATGGATCTGTGCGGCCTCGGTACCGATGCGCTGCGTGTCATCCCTGTGGATGCGCAGCACCGTATTGACCTTGCGGCGTTGAGGACGGCGATCGCCGCGGACCGCAGCGCCGGGTTTATGCCGTTTTTTATCGCCGGGACGGCGGGTACGGTGGACATCGGCGCCATCGATGATCTCTCGGCCATCGCAGATATCGCGCAGACCGAAGGGCTGTGGTTTCATGTGGACGGCGCCTACGGCGCGCTGGCCATGCTCGCCCCCGATATCGCTCCGCGCCTGGAAGGCATCCAGCGCGCCGACTCCATTGCGTTCGATTTTCACAAATGGGGTCAGGTACCCTATGACGCCGGATTCGTCCTGATCAGGGACGGCGGGCTGCATCTCGATACGTTCGCGTCACCGGCGCGATATCTGGAGCGCGAGACGCGCGGCCTGGCGGCGGGATCGCCCTGGCCGTGTGACCTTGGTCCCGATTTGTCCCGGGGCTTCAGGGCACTTAAGACATGGTTCACCATAAAGGTCTACGGCACCGAGAGGCTGGGACAGGCAATATCCAAAACCTGTGCGCTGGCTCAGTACATGAAGGGGTGTATAGACTCGCGGCCCGAGTTGGAACTGCTGGCGCCCGTTTCCCTCAATATCGTGTGTTTCAGATATCGCGGTGATGACGCGGACAGATTGAATAAAGAGATTGTCATTGCATTGCAGGAGTCGGGAAGTGCCGCGCCTTCGACCACCGTCATAGAAGGTCGCGTGGCAATCCGTGCCGCGATAGTCAATCACCGTACCGACATGGACGATATCGATACCCTGCTTAGGGAGGTCGTAACAATCGGGCAGGCGAATACGGGTGTCACGCAGCAGAGGAGAAGTTTATGAGTTCCAGTGCGGCAGAACTGCGCACCTTCGTGGATGACCATCAATCCCTCATGGGTTTGGCGGAATTGATGACCATGGCATATTCCGGGGTGGATCTCACGCCGTTGGGAAAATACATGGTGGAGCGCGCGGCAATCGATGAAACTGATGCCAATGCATTAATGGACTTATCGATCATCCTGCAATTGCGGGGCGACGGGGATGTCGCCATGGAGATTCAGGCTCAGGCGTTGGCGCACCAGCAGGTCTATCGACTGCCGGCGGCCACTGACAAGCCCGGCGTGCGGTTGCTCGCTATCAAGGGACCTGGTGAAATCATGTGGAATACGCCACTGGAGTTCCTGGTCCAGGGTTCTGATGTGACCCTGGAGATGTTGTATGTGTCGCCGGACCAAGCGCTGCCGCCGGTCGTGCCGGATCACGACGTGATGATCGTTGCGGTGAGCGAGTCCGATCAAAACCGTCCTTTGCTGGAGAAGATCGGGGAGTATGTGAAGTCATGGCCGCGCCCGATTCTCAATGCACCCGAGCGGATTGTCCGGCTGTCCCGTGACAATGCGTGGTCGCTGTTGGGTTCGGTGGCGGGTGTGGTGATGCCCGTCTCTGTGCGCATCGACCGCGCGCATCTTGAGCAGGTCGGCAAGCTGGCCGTGGATATCGAGGCCATTGTCGATGGCGGGGGATTTCCGATTCTTGTCCGTCCGGTGGACTCCCAAGCGGGTCGTGGTCTGGCGAAGATCGACGATCCCGTCAACATCCTCGCGTATCTGGACGCCATGCCTGATACGGAGTTCTTTGTATCGCGCTTCATCGACTATCGCAGTCACGACGGACTGTTCCGTAAATACAGGATCGCCTTTATCGACGGCCATCCGTTTATATGCCATTTGGCCATCTCAGAGCACTGGATGGTTCATTATCTCAACGCGGGCATGATGGAAAGCGCCGAGAAGCGCGCTGAAGAGGCGCGCTTCATGGCCGGTTTCGATCATGAGTTCGCACATCGGCATGGTGAGGCGCTGCGGCTGATATGCGACAAGATCGGTCTCGACTACTTTGCCATCGACTGCGCCGAGTCCGCGAACGGTGAACTGCTTATTTTCGAGGTCGGTAACGCCATGGTCGTCCATGCCATGGATTCCCTGGATGATTTTGAATACAAGCAGGTGCACATGCGAAAGGTATTTTCGGCCTTCCGTGCCATGTTGTCCGATGTGATAAGCCGTGATCAAGCGCGGTAAACCCATGTGCCGGTTGACGGTCTTGACCCTGATGACGATATCCCGCGCCGCGCAGTGGCAAGGGAATTGCCGCAGGGGACTGTAACCGCCGTGCCCGCACCGATGTCATGGAGGGCATGACACGTGAATGCCGTTGAACTCGAGGGCGTTGGGGCTGGCGCGGGCCGCATTGCCGTCACGCGATCTTGCAAGCGCCAGCAGCCGTATTTGCCGCCTACCGAGCAGCTTCTGACGCAAGGCGGTGATGCCCGGATTGCCGTGAGTGAAACGCTCGGCTCGAATGTCTATGGCTGCATGCCGCACCCGGACATGGATCTGGTGAGTTTTGGTTCTTCAACGGCCTCTGTGGTTTCGAAAAGGGGGTTTAATGCCGCGAACCGCCTTCGACAGCGCTTGCTCGGCGTTGCCGGCGTGGAGCCGCACGCTGACAGCTACGCTAGAGAAATCGACCGCGTGCGCAGGGAGCTTGTGGAATTGTGCGGCCTGGGAGATTTCGCCGGGCTCGAGGTGATCATAGGCGCATCGGGGACGGATCTGCATCTTATCGCCGCGCTGCTCGTCAGTAATGCCGCCCGCGTGCCGACGCGCATCATTATGGTGGATGCGGTGGAGACCGGTAGCCGCGTGACGACGGCCTTGCGTGGTTGCCACTTCAGCAGTAAAGCCACTCTGGGGACGCGGGTTACCGAGGGCCAGCATATCGCCCAAGGCGGCGCCATCGAGATCGTGAACGTCGCCATACGGCTTGCCGACGGTGCCCCGAGACCTTCGTCGCAGGTGGATGACGAAGTGGAATCTCTGGTTGCCGATGCGGCGGCCAGGGGGTGGCGTGCCTTGGTGGTCCTTGTCGATGTATCAAAGACGGGGATGATCGCACCCAGCCCGGCGTGCGTCATGGACCTGCATCAACGTTACGGAAACTCGCTGGATATATTCGTGGATGCGTGCCAGTTCCGGGTCACCCCGGCTACCCTGCGCGCCTATCTGAACCAGGGGTTCATGGTGGCCGTGACGGGTTCAAAGTTTGTCACCGGGCCGACCTTCTCAGGGGCGCTGTTCATCCCGGCGCCTGCCGCACGCCGCTTGCGCGGCAACCCCCTGCCGGTGGGCCTGCGCAACTATTGCGCGCGGGCAGACTGGCCGGGCGGTTGGAACACAGTCCAAGCGCTGGACTGTACCGCCAACTTCGGATTGCTGCTCCGTTGGGAGGCAGCCCTGGAGGAACTGCGGATGTTCCGTGCCATACCGGAGCAGGAGGTGGCCTGGTATCTTCAAACATTTGCGGACGCGATTCACCGTCGACTGTATCTAGACCCGGCATTTGAAGCGGTGCCCGTTCCTACGATCGACCGCGCCGCGCTGTTTACGGGACCGTCCTGGGACCAAATCCAAACCATTTTTCCGTTTGTGCTTTGCCGTCCCCGGGGTCGAGGGCGGCGCGTGCCGCTGAGCCGGAATGAGACCCTGCGGGTCCATGCGCTGCTGCAGGGTGACCTGTCCGCGGGCCGGGTCGGGTTGCCGGTGGAGATCGCCGCCATGCGCTGCCAATTGGGGCAGCCCGTGGCATGCGGTGAACGCAGCGGTGTGCCGGTGAGCGCGCTGCGTCTGTGTGCCAGCGCACGATTGGTGGTGGAGGCGGCATCCCAGCCGAACCGCGCCGCCGCCGCGTCGGTCATGGCGCGGGCGGCGGCGGCATTGGACAAAACCTCAGGTCTGATTCACGCCGTATTCACATAATCGTTGATGCGGTCCTGATCGGATCGCCTGGCGAAAATCTTATTCAGAGTGAATATCATCAGATCCGCCGTTTATCGACGGGCCTGTATTATGGTTTTAATGAACTCTTATAGTTGGGACAGTCGCGCACTATGTAATGTCAGCGACGTCTATTGCTGTACATATAAAAAGCGCCCCGGCGTGTAGTGTGACCACACACCGAGGCGGGCTTGAAATAACCCGGATAGGGGATTCCGGATTATGGGGTCCCGTCCCGAGGGTAGGACGAGACACTGCCTGAGCACTCATATACCTGAGAGTCGGTAATTTCCGCAAAGTTCACGGCGGGGAGGAAATCCGTGGAGACAGTATCGACGTTGCATCGACGCGGGTTTTGGATAAGAGTGAGCCCCGCCGCAGCGGCGGGGCCCGTGTCTGTCGAGATCCCGCCGGGTGGCGTGATCAGTGATTGCCGTACTCGTGGTGGTTGCCGTGCTCGTGATGGCCGTCGTCGGCAAACATGTCGGACATCACCTGAACGTCGGCATCGCAGGCGTGGTTCAGACAGGGCAGATCCAAACCGGATTCAATGGATTTCAGCAGCGAGAAGTGGTTGTAGTAGTTACCACTTTGAATGTCACTCTTGCTGTAGTTGGTTGCAACGATAAGCGGAACCTGATTGGTCTCAGGCGCATATGCATAATCGTTCTCGTCCCACAACACAACGATCGCGTTGCGACCATGTTTCCACGCCGGCGAGTCTTGGATCGCGGTGACAATCTTCTTAACCTCAACATCGCCACGTTGAATCAGCGCTGCATTAACATCGGCCTGGGTGTTACCCGAAGTCGGGTCATACGCACAGAACGGGCCACCATTGCCGCGACCGTGCTGGTCGTTGCACTGATTTGGAGCGATGAAGGAGAAGGTCGGAACGTTGCCGCTGGCAAGATCGGCCCACAGACCATCAACTCCGCCGAACCCAACGGAGTTCTTAGCGCTCAGTCCGGGCGCGGTATCGTCTTGCACGTTCGTGAAATAAACGAACGGGTTGTGCTTGACAGCGTAAAGCTGAACGATATCGCCGTTTGTTGCAGTTGTTGCCGGGTAAAAGGCGGTGAAGTCGGTGTTGTTGGTGAAAACACCGTCGCTGTAGTCGACCAGATCAGGACCGGCGACCGGGAGGTCTTCTTGGTAGCTCTTCCAGCTCTTGTTGGCCGCAACCAATTGGTCAGCTATCGTCTTTCCGGAGATGTTGTCGGCAGCGGGGATCGACTTCGTGCCATCGATATCAAACATCGGATTAGCCGCTGTGGTTTCATTGCTGGCGTCAATGGCCGGTGTTTCGGCGTCGCTGCCCATTCCGGAGATCGGGCATACGCTTCCGTCAGCTTCGAGGTTGGGCGTCCCGGTGGAGAGGTTATTGGAACACGTGGCGTTGTGCCAAGCCGGGCCATGGTCACTGCGTACACCGAAGTTGGAGCCGCCGACCACTTCCAGGTAGTTGGTCAAGCTGGGGTGGCCAATCCCGAAATAATTTGTCGCCAGATTGTTCGACTGCGCCAATTTATTGATGTAGGGCGCGTTGTCACTGCCCATGATTTGAGCGTAGCCGTGGTTTTCCATCATGATCACAAATACGTGGTTAAGATGGGGCACGCCTTTTGGTACTTGGCCTTCGACAGCATGTGCGGGTCCAGCAAGTGCGCCACCTAGCAGGGCTGCCGACAGGCTCAATGCAACGGCTGATTTTTTCATTGGGTAAACTCCTTGTTAATTCATGATTGTGATGTTCGGGCGTGGCACGACGACATTGCGCGTTGTTCACGCCGCTGGTTGGATCTTGCCAACAACGGGAGATTAGGTTCGATCAATGACAGTGGTATTGCACGGGGGTGAAATATTTTCGACGGGCTGACCATCGTCCGTACGGATGATGACAGACAGACAATGGTCTATTAATCAATGTCGATAATGGGAGGGCTGATTAATAGAAAATGACATATTACGTATTGATGGCCACAGACGCGCGCCGTGCATTACTTGCGCTGGGCACTCATGATGGTATCGTCGCTTATAACGCCTGCAGCTTGCGGTACAACGTGCGTTCGCTGATGCCCAGTGCCCGGGCCAGGCCGCCGCGATCACCCCGGTGGATGGTTTGAGCCCAGCGCAGATAATCCTGTTCGATCTCCTCCAGCGGGCGCACGCGTGCCACGGCCTGGGTCGGTTCCATGGCCGGGGCTTTCACGCCGCGGCATGTCTCTGGGAGGTGTTCAGGGCGTATCCACTCGCCGTCGGTAAGCAGTGCCGCGCGTTCAAGAACGTTGCGCAGCTCGCGGATATTGCCGGGAAAGGGATACTCTTTCAGGCAGGCGAGGGCATCGGGGTGCAGTTGTTTGGGGCGTGGACCGCCGTTGCGTCTCAGCATGGACTCAGCCAGCAGATCGATATCTTCCGGGCGCAGGCGCAGCGGCGGCAGCGCGATGGGAAAAACACTGATGCGGTAGTACAGATCACGGCGGAAAGTCCCATTGTCCACCATCTCGGCGAGGTTACGGTGGGTGGCGCAGATAAGCCGGAAGTCGCTGGTCAGCGGTTCGATGGCGCCGACGCGGCGGAACGTGCCGGTTTCCAGCAGGCGCAGGAGTTTGACCTGCAGCCCCAGCGGGATATCGCCGACCTCGTCTAGAAACAGCGTACCGCCGCGGGCGGCCTCCACCAGGCCGATCTTGCGGTTGTGGGCGCCGGTGAACGCCCCCCTCTCGTGGCCGAACAGCTCGCTTTCGAACAGGGTTTCAGTCAGCCCCGAGCAATCCAGCGGAACGAATGGGCCGTTGGCCCGTCGGCTGGCGTCGTGCACCGCCTTGGCCGCCAGCTCTTTGCCGGTGCCGGACTCTCCCAGCAGCAGTACGGAGGAGTCGGTCGGGGCGACTCGTTCAATGAGTTCCAGCATCTGATTAAACGCCCGGGAGCGGCCGATGAGTCCGTCACCATCGGCGCGCGAACTGGCTACGCCGGATTGGCGAAGTACCTCCAGAAAATAAGTGATTTTGCCATTCTCATCACGGATGGGCAGTGTCTCCACATCCACGTGTTCTTCACCCCGGGGTGTGTAGTGAAGGTGCAGAACCCGCTGCGGCTGGCCGGACAACAGGCTGCTCTTCAGCGGGCAGGTCTCGCCGGCGAGGTCACAGGGCTTGTCGTAGTGGTGGGATACCTGGTAGCAGTGGACGGGGGCGGTGGTATCGAAGCCGCCGTAACGCTCCCGGTAGCTTTTATTGGCGGCGAGGATGCGGTAATCCAGGTCGATCAGCACCGCGGGTTCGGGCAAGGCATCCAGCAGGTAGGTGGAGGGGGGGAGGCGATTTACCATAAAGAATACTGCCAATAATGACATTTATTAGCTGCCATTATGTCATTATTGGCAGTTTGTCTCAACATATTTTTCCTGATCGGAATAGGCGCGAGGTTGAATGTGACATGGACGGCTGTTCATAAATATAATATAAACAATCGCTTATATTCTTCTGTCGAATCGCTGTCGTGACGTCAACGTCACCGGCAGGGTTTGGTCCAAGTCTTGCTCAGACAATTTCACGATTCTTTGATTTGAAGTAAATCAATCGGCCGGCTGATTGGGTTAAATCTGTTCCTGCGTATCCGCTTCTTTAGATGAATTCATGGGCGTTGTGACGGCGCAGGAAAGAGAAAGGTCTGATTGGTGATGACCGAGGTTTACACGGTAAGGCACGTAAGACTTTTCTTTTTGTCTGTGGTGGAGGATTGCCCCCTATGATTCTCAAATACCTTTTTGGAAAAAATGAAGACGTTCCAGCGGGCGCGGCGACAATCTTTATCGGGTTTTCGGCGATATTCTGGTTTGTGGTCGGCACCGGACTGGGCAGCTTCAATGCGGCTAAGCTGGCATTCCCGGATTTCGTGACTGGCTCCGAGTTGTTCGCCTTCGGTCACATGCGCCAGGTGCATGTGCTGGCGGTGATTCTGGGATGGATATCCGGCGCCTTCGCCATGACCATGATGTACATGACACCGGCCCTGGGCAACACCAGGCTGTGGTCCGAAAAGCTTGGTTTGTGGACGGCGCTGAACTGGAACATCGGTCTGTCACTGGGTCTATTCCTGCTGTGGCTGGGCTTGACCTCCGGTCGTGAGTACTCCGACTTCATATGGCCCATTGATCTATTCTTCATGGTATTTGCCCTGCTGCCCCTGGGGATCAACGTATGGATGACGATTGCTCACCGGCGTACCCAGGGCATCTACATCACCAACTGGTTCTTCGGCGCCTGCGTGTTCATGGTGTTGGTGGTGTTCTCCATCGGTCAGGCACCGGAATTTTTTCACCTCACCGGTCTTACCGAGGCGTATATGACATGGTGGAATGCCCATAACATTCTGGGTCTTTGGATCACCCCGGTGGCGGCGGGTATCGCCTACTACATGATCCCCAAGCTGACCGGCAATCCACTGTATTCTCACCGCATCGGCCACCTGCATTTCTGGTCCATCATCGCGTTTTACTCCACCCCGGCGGCCCACCACCTCATGTCCGCGCCGCTGCCGGAGTGGCTGAAGTCCTTCGCCTCGGTGGAAG
>CAYXAX010000035.1:0-384 GCA_964463055.1 uncultured Gammaproteobacteria bacterium
ACGATGTCCCTCTCTCGGTCGTGGTGCCCGCCTTTGTCACCAGCGAATTGAAGACCGCGTTTCAGATCGGATTCATGCTGTTCATTCCTTTCATGATCATCGATCTGGTGGTGGCCAGCACCTTGATGTCCATGGGTATGATGATGCTGTCACCGCTGATTATCTCCCTGCCGTTCAAGATCATGTTGTTTGTCCTGGTCGACGGCTGGTCGCTAATCGTGGGCACGCTGGCCTCCAGTTTTTATACCTAGCCTGGCATGGAAATCTTTGCTGTGCGGCGGTTTGAATCAAAAAGAAGGAGTCTTCTATGACGCCGGAGATGGTGATCGATGTGGGCCAACAGGCACTCCAGGTGGTGATCGCCATGCTTGGCCTGTTGCTACT
>CAYXAX010000035.1:394-17914 GCA_964463055.1 uncultured Gammaproteobacteria bacterium
ACTGCCGGCCCTGGGTGTCGGGCTGATTATCAGTATGTTTCAGGCTGCGACGCAGATAAACGAAGTGACCCTGAGCTTTATTCCCAAGCTGCTGGTGACATTGTTGATGATCGTGCTCGGCGGCCCATGGATGCTGAGGGTGATTATAAATTTTACAGAAAAGCTTTTTGGAAATATTCCCTCGTTAATCGGTTAGGGCGACGGTATGAACTTCTCGGCCACGGAGATCATTACATGGATAAGCTCATATTTCTGGCCGTTTACGCGCATCGCCGCAATGATGAGCATTGCGCCGATTCTAGGTACTCATACGGTGCCCGTGCGAGTAAGGCTGGGAATAGCGGTAATACTGACCCTGGTGATCGCCCCGCTGGTGCCGCATGTCGGGACTGTCCAACCGTTCAGCATTGCCGGCGGCATCGTCACCATCCAGCAGCTGCTCATCGGTCTGGCCATGGGATTCGCCGTGCGCCTGGTCTTCAGCGCCGTGGAAAACGGCGGGCAGTCCATTGCGATGCTGATGGGGCTCGGTTTCGCCGACATGGTTGATCCACAGAGCGGAGTCACGGTGCCGGTGATCAGCCAGTTCTTGACGACGCTTACCGGGTTGATATTCCTGGCATTGGACGGACACCTTGTGCTGATACAGGTCGTTGCCGAGAGTTTTCATACCCTGCCCGTATCCATGACCGGGCTGCCTCTTGACGGGATATGGCAGCTGGTCATGTGGGCCAGCTGGATATTCGCCGGGGCGGTGTTGATCGCCCTGCCGGCGATCGCGGCGCTGTTGATCGTCAACCTCGCCTTTGGTGTGATGACCCGGGCCGCCCCGCAGCTCAATATCTTCGCCGTCGGTTTTCCCATTACCCTGGGACTGGGTTTTATCATCCTGCTCGTCACCCTGCCCAGCATCGTGCCCAAATTCACCAGCCTGCTGTCTGATGCATTTAGTCTTATACGCAGGATCACAACGCCCGGTATATAGCAATGGCAGAAGATACCGCCCAAGAACGCACAGAACAGGCCACTCCCAAGCGGCTCCGGGAGGCCCGCGAGGAGGGCCAGCTCCCGCGATCGCGGGAACTCTCTACCATGGCGTTGCTGCTGTCGGCATCGGGCGGAATTCTTGCGCTGGGTCCCGGCGTGATCCGCGGCCTGGACAACATATTCCACGAACGCCTGATGCTGTCCAAGAGCCAGCTGTTTGATGATGCGGCCATCACCACGGCCCTCAAGGATGCTGTTACGCATACCCTTGAGGTCATGGCGCCGTTCTTTATCCTGGTGACGATCGTGGCGCTCCTGGCGCCCATGGCGCTGGGCGGTGTCGCATTCAGTGGTAAGGCGCTGGCTTTCAAGTGGGACCGACTCAATCCCATTCAGGGACTGAAAAAACTCTTTGGCCCACGCGGTCTGATGGAGCTGGTCAAGGCCCTGGCGAAATTCGCCGTCATCGGCGTGGTGGCGGTCATGGTGCTGTGGCATTGGTCGGGCCAGCTCATGGCCCTGGGCATGCAGCCGCTGCGTCCGGCCCTGGCGCAGGCGATCTATCTTCTTGCCTGGTCGTTTCTGTTGGTGAGCGCGGCTCTGGTGCTGATCGCCGTGGTGGACGTGCCGTTCCAGCTGTGGGACTTTTCCCGCCAGATGAAAATGACGCGCCAGGAGATCAGGGACGAATTCAAAGAGACGGACGGTCGCCCGGAGGTCAAGAGCCGTGTCAGGCGCATGCAGCGGGAGTTTTCCCGCCGCCGCATGATGGCGGAGGTCCCCAAGGCAGACGTGGTGGTGGTCAACCCGCAGCACTTTGCGGTGGCACTGAAGTATGACCAGGACAGCATGGGCGCTCCGGTGGTGGTGGCCAAGGGCGCCGATTATATCGCGCTGCAGATACGCTCCATCGCCCGCTCCCATCATGTGCCAATCCTGTCGTCACCCGCACTGGCGAGAGCGATTTACTACAGTACGGAACTTAATAAGGAAGTACCGGCGGGGCTGTACGTTGCGGTTGCCAAGATCCTGGCCTACGTATATCAGCTGCGCCGCAAGCACCGGGCCGACAGCGATGAGCCGTTGACCATGGAAGAGGACCTGCCGATCCCGGACGATCTGCGGCGGGATGATTGAGTCAGGGTGCGAGTAGATTGATGACAGGGCGCGATCGGCACTGCCGACGGGGCATGGGACTTAAACAGAAGGGTAACAGGCATGGCACAGGAAGGCATACTCACTAATTTACGCGGGCTCAACCGTACCGGTATCGGCACGGCGGTATTATTGGTGCTCATGCTGGCGATGATGGTGGTGCCCCTCGCACCGACCATGCTGGATCTGTTGTTCACCTTCAATATCGCCCTGTCACTGGTGGTGATATTGTCGTGTATCTATTCCAAAAAACCCCTGGACTTTGCAGCCTTTCCCACGGTGCTGCTGGTGGCGACCCTGCTGCGACTTGCACTGAATATCGCCTCCACACGGGTTGTCCTGTTGAATGGACATACCGGTACCAACGCCGCCGGGCATGTCATTCAGGCCTTCGGCGAGTTCGTGGTCGGCGGTAATTACGCCGTTGGGCTGGTGGTGTTCACCATTTTGGTCATCATCAACTTCGTGGTGGTGACCAAGGGCGCCGGGCGTATTTCCGAAGTCAGCGCGCGCTTTACCCTGGATGCCATGCCGGGCAAGCAGATGGCCATTGACGCAGATTTGAACGCCGGTCTCATCAATCAGGACGAGGCCAAGGCCAGGCGCAGTGCCGTTGTCGCCGAGGCGGATTTTTACGGCGCGATGGACGGTGCAAGTAAATTTGTGCGCGGTGACGCGGTGGCGGGCATCCTGATTCTGCTGGTTAATATCCTCGGCGGTCTGACCGTGGGCATGCTGCAGCATGACATGGCGTTCACCAACGCGCTGCACAACTACACGCTGCTGACCATCGGCGACGGCCTGGTGGCTCAGATTCCATCCCTGGTCCTGTCCACGGCGGCCGCCATTACCGTTACACGTGTCTCAGACGAGCAGGACATGGGCGGGCAGATCCTAAGCCAGTTGTTTGACAACCCCCGCACCCTGCTCATTACCGCCCTGGTCATGGGTATCCTGGGTCTGGTGCCGGGTATGCCCAACCTGGTCTTTCTGGCGCTGGCGGCGGGTTGCGGGGCAGGCGCCTATTTTATTGATCAACGCAAAAAGAAAGAGACCGCCGAGCCAGCGGTAATACAGGCACCCGAACCGGTGAATGAGCCCAGGGAGCTCAGCTGGGATGATGTGGTGCCGGTGGACCCCATCGGGCTGGAGGTGGGCTACCGTTTGATACCTCTGGTGGACAAAAATCAGGGCGGTCAGCTGATGGGAAGAATCAAAGGAGTGAGGAAAAAGCTCACCAGCGAATTGGGCTTTCTGGTGCCATCGGTCCATATCCGGGACAACCTTGAACTCGCCTCCAACAGCTACCGCATCACGTTGCTCGGCGTTACCGTCGGCGAGGCCGAGATCCACGCTGATCGCGAGTTGGCGATCAATCCCGGTCAGATTTTCGGCAGCATCCAGGGAATCGCCACCAAGGACCCGGCGTTCGGTCTGGAGGCCTATTGGATCGAGCCCGGTCTGCGGGATCGCGCACAGACCCTGGGTTACACCGTGGTCGATGCCAACACGGTGATTGCCACGCATTTAAGCCAAATCATTCATGATCATGCCGGGGAACTGCTGGGTCACGAGGAGGCGCAGCAGCTGTTGGACAGTCTGGCGAAGACCGCGCCGAAACTCGTGGAAGACCTGATTCCCGACCGTCTCTCACTGGGGGCGGTGGTCAAAGTGCTGCAGAACCTGCTCAATGAGCACATCCCGGTGCGGGATATTCGTACCATTGCCGAGACCTTGGCGGAGCAGTCCACCAGGAGTCAAGACCCTGCCACTTTGACGGCAGGTGTGCGGACCGCATTGGGGCGAATGATCTTCCAGAATATCAATGGGATGAGTGATGAGCTCGAGGTCATCACTCTGGAATCTTCACTGGAACAGATATTGCAGGAAGCCTTGCGTAGCGGGGACGGTTCGAGTCCCGCATTGGAGCCGAGCATGGCAGAGAAGATGCACAAGATATTGCTGGAAAGTGCGCAGCGCCAGGAGGCGGCGGGTCAGCCCGTTGTCCTGTTGGTACCCGCGCCGATCCGGCAACTAATGGCGCGTTTTGTGAAGCATTCCATACCATCGATGCGCGTGCTCGCCTATAACGAGATTCCGGACAACAAGCGTATCAAGGTGGTTGCCAGTGTCGGCGGCGGGCAGCCGGTACGGGGTTTGGCGCAGGCGGCTG
Source organism: uncultured Gammaproteobacteria bacterium (assembly GCA_964463055.1). Lineage (GTDB taxonomy): Bacteria > Pseudomonadota > Gammaproteobacteria > CAWJPQ01 > CAWJPQ01 > CAWJPQ01. Next base: position 4,710 of record CAYXAX010000035.1, read on the forward strand.
TGGCATGAACGCCGGATACACGCAGATTGTTAAGGGGTAGGTGACTGGCAATGAAGGTCAAAAGATTCTTTGCGCCGGATATGCGTCAGGCCATCCGCATGGTCAAGATGGAGCACGGACCGGATGCGGTCATCCTCTCCAACCGCAAGGTGGATGGAGGCGTTGAGATTATCTCCGCGATCGATTACGACGAATCCCTGCTGCTCAAGGAAGCGCCCCAGGTAGAAAAATACAGTGATATTGTCGATGTGCCGGAAGCCGCAGCGGAAGAACCTGTAGCTGAACCTGTAACTGAACCTGAGCAGGTCGATGAGGTAGCCGAAGACATTGGCGAAATGGCTGCCGCCGCCCGGCGCCCGGTGACTGCGACGATACCGGAACCGCCGGTGTTGAATCAACAGCCGGCGCTGTTCGAGATGCGTCAGGAACTCAAGTCGCTGCGCGATTTACTGGAGCATCAGTTATCCGGCCTGGCCTGGGGTGAGTTGGCCAAGCGCAATCCGCTCAATGCCGAGCTGCTGCAGCGGTTGATGCGGCTCGGACTCAGCGCCACACTGTGCCATCAGATCAGCGGGCGTCTGCAGGTGAGAGATGATCTCGATCACCTGTGGCAGGAGGCCCTGGACCTCCTCAAACATCATATCAAGACCACCCGGGACGATATCCTCCAGCACGGGGGCATCGTATCCCTGGTCGGTCCGACGGGCGTGGGCAAGACCACCACCATCGCCAAACTGGCGGCGCACTATGCGTTGAAGAATGGTTCCCGAAACGTGGCGTTGATTTCAGCCGATTCGTTCCGCATCGGCGCTCACGAACAACTACGCCGTTTCGGGAGGATACTGGATATACCCGTCAGAAACGTCTCAAACCGCGGCGAGCTTATGTCCGCCTTGAGTGATTTCTATGATCGTGATCTGGTGTTGATCGATACGGTCGGCCTGGGGCAGCGCGATAAGCGGGTGTCGGAGCAGGCCGATATGCTGCGCAGTGACGACCCGTTGATCAGGAACTATCTCGTGCTGTCATCGACGGCGCGCCTGTCCTGTATGCAGGAGGTGATGCGCGTCTACCAGGTGACAAATCCGCACGGATGCATACTGACAAAGCTTGACGAGGCCACCAGTATCGGTGCCGCACTCAGTGTGCTGATTCAGAATCAGCTGCCGGCCGCCTATTTTACGGATGGGCAGTGTATTCCAGATGATATCTATCCCGCCGAGGCGGAGACGCTCGTCCGGCGCAGCGTTGAAGTCATGCAGCAGCACAGCCCGTTATTGGAAGATGAATCACTACCGTTAACCCTGGGGAGAGCATTTGCGAATGTTAATGTCGGACATAAGAATCGATAAGCCCATGGGGATCAGGCCTCTCAGTCAGGCCGGACCCGTCCGGGTGGTCGCCGTTACGAGCGGTAAAGGCGGTGTTGGCAAGACCAATGTGTCTGCCAATCTGGCACTTGCCCTGGCGGGCCGTGGCAAGGAAGTCATGCTTATGGACGCAGACCTCGGACTGGCCAATGTGGATGTCCTCCTCGGGCTTCATCCGTTATACAACCTTTCCCATGTGCTCAGCGGTGAACGCAATATCAACGATATTGTTCTTACCGGGCCCGGCGGGCTGCGCATCGTCCCGGCGGCCTCGGGTATCAAGACCATGGCCGACCTGAGTCCGGCGCAGCATGCGGGCATCATTCAGGTATTCAGCGATCTTACGATAAATCCGGATGTGCTGCTGATCGATACTGCCGCGGGTCTTTCCGATGGTGTGACGGCGTTTACCAAGGCGGCACATGAGGTGATCGTGGTTCTGTGTGACGAGCCGGCTTCCATTACGGACGCCTATGCCATGATCAAGGTGATGAGCCGAGATCACGGCATTCCGCGGTTCCGGGTATTGGCCAATATGACACGCACGCCGCAGCAGGGTATCGATCTCTACAACAAAATGGTCAAGGTGACCAACCGGTTTCTTGACGTGACACTGGACTATATGGGGTGCGTGCCTTATGACGAATACCTGTTGAAATCGGTGCAGAAGCAGCGTGCGGTCGTGGACGCATATCCACGCAGCAAGGCGGCGGTCGCGTTCAAAAATATGGCGCAGAAGGTGGAAAAGTGGCCTGTGCCGGACATTGCCACTGGCAGTCTGGAGTTCTTCGTCGAACGCTTGATTCGGTCAAACCACATTGAGTCATTGGTATGAATGAGCTAGCAATGTATACGTCAATACAAAGGGATGGGGAAGTATCAGATGAGCTGATCACTCGATACGTGCCGCTTGTCAAACGCATTGCCTATCACTTGATGACACGTCTACCCCCGAGCGTACAGGTGGATGATCTGATACAGGCCGGGATGATCGGTCTGCTCGAAGCGGCAAGGAACTACGATGCGGGGCAGGGGGCAAGCTTTGAGACCTATGCGGGTATTCGGATTCGCGGCGCCATGCTGGACGAGATAAGAAAAGGCGACTGGGCGCCGCGATCAGTTCACCGAAAGGCCAGGAAGGTCGCGGAGGCGGTGCGCGTTATCGAGAATAATACCGGGCGTGATGCCCGCGATCAGGAAGTCGCTGAGCGTCTGGGTGTTACGCTCGATGAATACTATCACACCCTGCAGGATGCCAGCGGCTGCCGACTGCTGAGTTTTGAAGAGATGGGCGTGGACGACGATTCCATTATGATCTCGTCAGACTTCTCGGAACATTCAGCGACGCCATTGGATGGTCTGCAAAAGGAAGATTTCAAACGTTGTCTGGCCGAGGCGATTGCCGGCCTTCCCGAACGGGAGCGCCTGGTTCTCGCCCTCTACTATGATGAAGAACTGAACCTGAGGGAAATTGGTGCCGTTATCGGTGTCAGCGAATCGAGAGTGAGCCAAATCCACGGGCAAGCGCTGATAAGGTTACAGGCGCGTCTCGGGCATTGGATCGCCAAGGAATAATGAAAGAGAAACTGTTCTGGAGGAAGCTTTGGACACCAACATGAAAATCCTGATAGTTGATGATTTTTCCACCATGCGGAGAATCATCAAGAACCTTCTTCGCGACCTTGGTTTCAATAACACCAGCGAGGCGGAAGACGGGGCCAGCGGCCTTGCGGCACTGCGGTCTGGAGATTTCGATTTTCTGATTACGGATTGGAACATGCCGGGCATGCAGGGTATTGACCTGCTCAAGGCGGTGAGGGCCGATACAAAGCTGGCGAATATGCCCGTTTTGATGGTAACCGCCGAGGCGCGCCGTGATCAGATCGTCGAGGCGGCGCAGGCCGGGGTTAATGGTTATGTGGTTAAGCCCTTCACCGCCGCGACTCTGAAGGAGAAGCTCGACAAGATATTCGAGCGCATCGAGGCCTCAGCGGGTAATTGAAAGTAAGGAGCAACCACGTGGAAGACGCGACGCTGCTAGAAAACGGGATGCTAAAACAGGCGGGTGATCTGGTTTCCGCATTGCAGGGCGGAGACCAGCTGCACGCAATGCAGATTGTGGATGAAATGACCCGCATACGTGAAAAGGACTTGTTCCAGGAGATTGGTCGCATGACGCGCCAACTTCATGATGCGCTGATTGGTCTCCATACCGACAGCAATATGATACATATGACAATGGAGGATATGCCGGATGCAAGGGAGCGTCTCGGGCGCGTAGTGGGAATGACGGAAAATGCTGCGCACCGTACCATGGCTATCGTTGAGGAAATTCTTCCCGTATGTGAGGCGTTCGATGTGCGGGTTGCGCAATTAAAACATGAGTGTGCGGAGATGGGCGCACTAACCAACGGTAACAAGCGTCTTGAGCGTATTGCCGATGATCTGGATGATTTCTTTTCGACACACCAGACGAAATCCGTAGAGATAGCTGACGGTTTGCGTGAAATACTGGTCGCACAGGAATACCAGGATCTGACTGGGCAGGTAATTGGGCGCGTCATCGAGCTGGTGCGGCGGATCGAGGACGGTTTGGTGGAGATGATCAAGGTCTCCGGATCTAAGGTTTATTCTAAGGGTGCCGGACACGAGGAGAGAGAATTGGAATCGGTCGCAACTCAGGACGATGTCGATGAGTTGTTATCGAGTATGGGTTTCTAAGGAAAGAATCAAAATGGCGATTGGTCCTGATGATGATATCCTTCAGGATTTCCTGATCGAGGCGGGAGAGATCCAAGAACATCTTGGAGAACAACTGGTCGAGCTGGAAAGACGTCCTGAAGATAAAGAGCTGCTTAATGCTGTTTTTCGTGGTTTTCATACCATAAAAGGCGGTGCCGGGTTTCTCAACCTTAAGCCGTTGGTGGATGTCTGCCACCGTGCCGAAGACGCCTTTAACGTCTTTCGGCAAGGCGAGCGTAGCATCGACTCCACCGCGATGGACATAATACTGCAGGTTCTGGACATCCTCAAACAGATGTTTGCGGATGTCAGAGCCGGTAATGAACCCTTGCCTGCGGAGCAACAACTGCTTAGTCAGCTTGAACAGCTGGCGAGAGCCCGACCTGCCCCGGCAATTCAAACGCAGACTACGCAGCCCGAAACGGCTCCCGCCGGCGCATTTACACACCCCGACACCGACGCCGGCAACCACGCGGCGGCTCAAGATGAAATAAGTGATGATGAGTTTGAGGCCATGCTCGATCATCTCCATGGTACTGGCAAAGGCCCTGCCACCTTGCCGGCGGCCGGTGGCGGCGCAGAACAATACGCAGCGCCAGACGGTGGTATGTATGCGGAGTCCGGTGACATAACGGATGAAGAGTTCGAACAGCTTCTGGACGGACTGCAGCGCGGGAATAGCCCAACCAACCAGGAGAATGCGCCACCTGACAGTCCACGTCGATATGAAGAAACACTAGTGGTCGCGGTGGATGACGATGTGACCGTGCTGGAAGAGATTGCCGTAAGACAGCCAGTACAGCAGCCGGCTCTCTTACCCACGCCTGCGGTAAATCAGGCTGCAGCGGGTGCGCGCGCGACGACCAGCGTAAGCCAGGACCAGTCTCAGCACAGGCAAGAGGCGGGGCAGCAGGACACAACCATACGCGTCGATACGAGACGCCTTGACGATATTATGAACCTTGTCGGAGAGCTGGTGTTGGTCAGAAACCGGCTATCCACGCTGCGTATTGACATTGATGACGATGAGGTCGACAAGGCGGTATCAAATCTTGATCTCGTAACCTCTGATTTGCAGTCGGCGGCGATGAAGACCCGCATGCAGCCCATCAAAAAGGTATTTTCACGTTTTCCGCGTGTCGTGCGTGATATTGCCAGAGCTCTGAAAAAGGAAGTAAACCTCGAACTCGTAGGCGAGGACACCGATCTGGATAAGAATCTCGTCGAGGCGCTGGCGGATCCGCTGGTGCATTTGGTCAGAAACGCCGTGGATCACGGTATTGAGAGTCCCGCAGAACGCGAGGCCGCGGGTAAATCCCGGGTTGGCAAGATCGTTCTGTCGGCCAAGCACGCGGGAGATCACATTCAGTTGGCCATCAGGGATGACGGCGCCGGCATGGATCCTGATGTGATAAGAAAGAAAGCCGTGGAGAAGGGCGCGATTGATCCGGATGCCGCCGCGAGGCTGGATGACCGGGGATGCTTCAATTTGATTTTTCTTCCCGGACTCTCGACCAAGGAAAAGATATCCGAGATTTCCGGGCGAGGCGTCGGTATGGATGTCGTTAAGAACAGTATCTCGCGACTGAACGGGGCTATTGAAATCGATTCCGCCAAGGGAAAGGGGTCTTCCATAACGATCAAGGTGCCGCTCACCCTTGCTATTCTGCCGACACTCATGGTCATGGTCGATAACAGTATTTTCGCCTTACCACTGGCCAATGTCTCCGAGATATTCGATCTCGATTTGAGCAAGACGAAGGTCGTCGATAATCAGCAGGTGATTTTGCTGCGCAACACCGCGCTGCCGATTTTCTATCTCCAGTCATGGCTGCTGAATAAGAGCTATGGCAATAAGAATGCCGGGAGCGGCCATGTCGTAGTTGTCAATATTGGCAGTCAGTATATCGGTTTTGTGGTTGACAAGCTGATAGGGCAGGAGGAGGTCGTGACAAAACCTCTTGGCTCAATGCTGCGCGGCACCAGGGGTTTTGCCGGTGCAACCATCACCGGCGATGGGAGGATTGCCCTGATATTGGATATACCGGGACTGCTATCGAAATTCGGCCGACGGCGTTGAGGGCACGAAATGGAAGTACGGGTTCTCGTAGTAGATGATTCAGTATTTTACCGCCATCGCGTTGTCGCCGCGCTGAATGCTGAAAAGGATATTGTCGTTGTCGGCGAGGCCAGCAACGGTATGGAGGCGGTTGAAAAGGCCAGGTTGCTTCGCCCCGATGTAATCATCATGGACGTAAGCATGCCGGTGATGGACGGTGTTACCGCCGTGCGGAAAATCATGGATGAGAGGCCTACGCACATATTGATGTTCTCGTCTCTGACGACAAAGGGCGCCCAGGCGACATTCGATGCTCTGGATGCGGGCGCCGTCGACTTTATGACCAAGCATGTGGAAGAACTCAGCGGGGATCCGCAACAGGCACTACGGCACCTGTGTCGACGAGTTCGCATACTCGGAAGCAGCTCACACTCAAGGTCAAGAATTGCCGCAAGCGGCATGCCCCGCGGGACCGATGCGTCGATAAGCGCATTATCGAAAGGGCCACCGACCCAGATACGACAGGTCACGCATAAGGCCCGCGAAGGTGCAAATGTCCAACTGGTCGTTATCGGCACTTCAACCGGAGGTCCTGTTGCGCTGCAGAAGCTGCTCAGCATGCTGCCAAACAGTTACGGCCTGCCGGTTCTCGTGGTTCAGCACATGCCGCCTTCCTTTACGAAGGCATTCGCTGAACGGTTGAACAAGCTGTGCGCTTGCAATGTCAAGGAGGCGCAGGACGGGGAACGCTTGGAGAGGTCTACAATTTATATAGCCCCGGGCGGCTATCAGACATCGCTGAAGCGCGCAAGCGACACGATTTATGTCCAGGTCAAGGAGCCGTCTCCGGGCGACATCTACAGGCCTAGTGTTGATGTTGCATTCAGTTCGGCCGCCGGTGTGCTTCCCGGTGGCGTGCTCGGGGTGGTGCTGACGGGCATGGGCTCTGACGGCAGGGACGGGGCGGGTATGCTCAAGTCCGTCGGTTGCAGGGTCTGGGTCCAGGATGAAGCGAGTTCGATTATATTTGGCATGCCAAAGGCGGTCTTGAGCGCGGGTTATGCAGATCAGGTGCTGTCGTTGCAGGACATGGGAAAGGCACTGTCAGCGTTAGCTTGAAGGCATGGATATATTATCAGTCATAGGGATTGTGCTCGCACTTACCGCCATCGTCGGCGGTAATCTCATTGAGGGCGGTCATATAGCGTCGCTGATGCAATTGACCGCATTTATCGTTGTGGGTGGTGGAACCAGTGGCGCCATAATGCTGCAGACACCGCTGCCAACCTTCATAAAATCCCTGAAAATGGTGATTTGGGTGTTTTTGCCACCCAAGCTGGCGCAACACGATGCCATTGAAAAGATTGTCTCGTGGAGCAATATCGCGCGCAAAGAAGGCTTGCTGGGGCTCGAGGAGATGATAGAAACCGAGACCGACGGCTTTGCCCAGAAGGGGCTGCAGCTGTTGGTGGACGGCAGCGAGCCCGAGGCCATCCGCGGCATCATGGAAGTGGAGCTGTCGGCAAAGGAACATGCCGAAGAACAGGCCGCAAAGGTGTTTGAAGGTATGGGCGGTTATTCACCCACTATCGGCATCATCGGCGCCGTGATGGGTTTGATTCATGTGATGGAAAACCTTGCGGACCCGAGCAAGCTCGGCGCGGGTATCGCGGTGGCCTTCGTCGCCACGATATACGGTGTAGGTATGGCCAACCTGTTTTTTCTGCCCATGGCCACAAAGCTGAAGAATCTTGTGCACTATCAGACGCAGTTCCGGGAAATGATAATCGAGGGCATCGTCTCGATAGCGGAGGGTGAAAATCCGCGCAATATCGAGACCAAGCTCCAGGGGTACCTGAGTCATTAGCGCCGCTTGGTTAAGCGACGTCTCTCGATTCACGTTACGCAAGGCATGGTATGGCTAGAAAGAAAAAGGCCCCGGAACATGAGAATCTGGAACGTTGGCTGGTGTCATATGCCGACTTTATCACATTGTTATTCGCATTTTTTGTCGTGATGTACTCCATATCGTCGGTGAACGAGGGGAAATACCGGGTCTTGTCAGATTCCCTGGTGGCGGCTTTCCGCGCGCCGACCAAGACACTGCAGCCGATCCAGGTGGGGGAATCCAGCAAGTCGCCGGTTTCGTCCAAGTTTCAGATTCGTCAGTCGCCGTTTGCGGTGAATATCCCGGAGATGCCGCTGCCCTGGGTCAAGTATAAGGACACCAACAGCGAGAGCCAGTCACCCAATACCTCGCAGGGCGCGGGGGCGTCCAAGTCTGGGGCCGAGGCGGGTGGACCGATAGATGAGATGCTGAAGAAATTGATGGAGCAGGGTAAGTTGAATATCACGGCCCAGACTGAAGCCGCTATCTCCGGAAAACTGAAAGAACTGATTAACGGGAAGAGTGCCAAGGCCGGAGAAGGATTGTCGAAGGATCAGGTGGTTGTCATGCAAAAGATCGCCAGCGAGGTACAGCAGGCGATGCAGAAGATGATCGACGAGAACCTGATAGCGGTACGCAAGAGTCGATTGTGGGTGGAGGTTGAAATCAAGGCCAGTGTCCTGTTCGCATCTGGCGATGCGGCCGTCAACCCCAAGGCGATTCCGGTGCTCAAACAACTGGCGAAGATACTCAAGCCGTTTCCCAATGTGATCCGCGTCGAGGGCTTTACCGACAACATCCCGATCCAGAACAGCGTCTATCCATCCAACTGGGAACTGTCGTCGGCTCGGGCGGCGAGCGTCGTGCGCCTGTTCATCGATCATGGCATCGCACCGCCGCGCCTGTTGGCGGTGGGCTACGGAAAATATCACTCCATCGCCGATAACGCTACCGCCGCGGGGCGGCAGAAGAACCGACGTGTGGTACTCGTAGTCCTGGCGACGCGCGCCAAGGCGAAAGCCGTCAAGGACGATTTGCACACTAAGGAGGCTACCGCGGCGGCCTCCGATGAGGATAAGGGCATACAGACGCCGGAGGAATCGCTGCCGCCGCTCCCGGACAGCGAGCCGCCGTCGGCCGCGCCAGTGACCCCCGCAGGCGGAGCATCCGCGTCAGGGTCGAGCGGCGCGGCATCAACGCGTGCCGCGCCGTCACCGCCGGAGGCGGCCCCGAGTCAACCCGCGCCCTCTTCGGACGGGACGAAAGGCGTGATTCGACGCCCACCGGGGTTACCGGCTCAGGATAGTGAGCCGCAGGTGGATGCAATACCGCCGCCGATACAGGTACGCCCGCCTATCAATCTCATGCCGCCGCTGCTGTTGCCGGTTCCCGCGCCGATCACCCCGCCGCGATTGTCTCCGACGCCGTCCGGGGAGAAGACACCATGAAGGTATGGGCGGTCGCAAATCAAAAAGGTGGGGTAGGTAAAACGACTACCGCCGTGTCGCTCGCTGGGCTGCTGGTTCAGAACGGCTATTCGGCGTTGATGATAGATATGGACCCGCACGGTTCATTGACCAGTTACTTCGGGCACAATCCCGATACGGTGGAGGGAAGCGTCTATGAGCTGTTTCACGATGATCAGCTTCATGCCATCCGCTCGCTGGTGATGCAGACCGGTGTGGACGGTCTGCACATGATCCCGGCCAATCCGGCACTTGCCACCCTCGATCGTCAGCTGGGTGTGCGCAACAGCATCGGACTGGTCATTGCCCGGGCCCTGGGCCTGCTCACCCCACATTATGACTACGTGCTCATCGATTGCCCGCCGATGCTGGGGATCCTCATGGTCAATGCGCTGGCCGCATGCCATCATCTGATCATTCCGGTGCAGGCAGAGCACTTGGCATTGAAAGGCCTGGAACGCATGAAGCGCACCGTGGATATGATGAGCCACTCCCGCAAGCTGTCCATGCCGTATACCGTGGTCCCCACCATGTATGATCGCCGTACCCGCGAGGCGGGCAACAGTCTGGAACGCCTGACGGAGATGTATAGTCATCATCTGTGGCCGGAGGTGATCCCGGTGGACACCAAGTTCCGCGAAGCCAGCCGTGGCCGGCTGCCCATTTCCCACATGTTTCCCCATACCCGCGGCGCCCTAGCCTATGCCAAGCTGCTGGGCAGTTTACTGCTCAATGAACAGCGGGTGGAATCCCTGGTGGTGGCATGATGACCCCGATAAAGCGTCATGAAGGCGGACTTATGGATCAGGACTTCGCCCTGGACAGCTATTTCGAGGCGCTGTTATGCGAGCAGTTATGCCAGGATCAAGAACCGGACTCACGTGATAGCGCCGGCGCCGCTGCCGGCCGCGATCAGTGCGTCGCGCTATCGGTGCTACAGCCTGACCCCCTGCCGGGTGCTCCGGCGCAGGGGCGGCGCACTCTGGAAGCAATTATCTTTACCATTGATGGATTGCGGCTCGCCTTGCCTGCCGAAAAATTGGCGCGCATCGTAGAGTTTCCCGACGACATCCTTCCCGCCGCAAGCACTTTGCCATGGTACACGGGGCGGGCCATGCTTGGGCAAACGGGTATCGACATCATTGACCCGGCGGAGATCGTTATTCCTCCCAGCCACCGTGTCCGTTCCAGCGATGCACGCAGGCAAGACATGCGCTATCTGCTGCTTATCAAAGACTCTTCCTGGGCGCTGGCATGCCAGGAAGTGGCGCCGGTCACTATCGACGACGGGCAGATTCGACGGCGTACCCCGCGTAGCCGGCGCCTGTGGCTTGCAGGCACGGTCATGAGCCACGCCTGCGGCCTGTTGGATGTGGATGGGTTATTGGCGAATTTTTCCCCATCGTGAGGCATGCCTGATGGCACGAAATATGCTTCTAACACCATAGTTGGACCACAGGACGGTTCTATGACACAGACAGCAAATAACGACGATGACCCAGTGCTTCAGTGGGTGACATTCCAGTTGGGCAGTGAGACCTATGGAATAAATGTTCTGCAGGTACGCGAGGTGCTGCGGGTCACTGATATCACCCCCGTACCCGGCGCGCCGGAATATGTACTGGGAATTATCAATCTGCGTGGCAATGTGGTGACTGTGATTGACTGCCGCAGGTGTTTTGGCCTGCCCGACAAGGAACACGATGACTTGTCGCGCATTGTGATTGTTGAAGCCTCCGCACAGATTGTTGGCATCCTCGTGGACAGCGTGGCCGAGGTGGTCTATCTGCGTACTTCACAGATAGATCATGCACCCAGTGTCGGGGCGGAGGACAGCGCGAAATATATACAAGGCGTATACAGCCGTGATGACGAGCTGTTAATCCTAGTGGACCTGAATAAACTGATTGCCCTTGAAGAGATGTATGACGCTGTCCATGTTTAAGCAGTAGAGTGCCGAGGCTGAAGTCCCGGCATGAGAGGCGTATCTGCAAACGGAGAAACTCTCATGGTGGATATAAAAGACATCAATCCCGTAGCACCGATCTGGCCGAGCCGCCCGCCCGAACACGTGGGTCACAAAAAGGAACAGGCGGGCAAGGAGCGCCGCAAGCAAAGGCAGCGAAACAAAGATGATGATGACGATCCGGAAAACCATCAGATTGACGAGTTCGTATAGGAGGGCGGCGCCATGACCGCGGACGGCATGATGACGATTTCTCTCTTTATGTCTCAGGCACTGTTGCTCACGGCCGTCATCGGCCTGATGGTCGCCTTGAATCAGATCAGGAAACAGGAGAAGAGACACAACGCCGCGATCCGCACGCTGCAGGATGATTTCGCCGCCCTGTGCAACGGGGCAGTGGGCGTGGGAGACCATTTGTTTCACGTGGAGCAGAATCTACGTCGCTTATCCCAGCGACAGGATCAGGTGGACATGTACGATCCAACCCAGCAGTCCTTTGATCACGCCGTGCGGTTGGTTGAAAACGGCGCTACCATCGAAGATGTCATGTCCCAGTGCGGCCTGGTTCGCAGCGAGGCGGAACTGATCGCCATGCTGCACCACCGGACGGGCAAAGCGGCAGCCGTCTGATTATCTGATCTGAAAGGGATAACAGCGCAAGCGCCGGCGCGCCGTATTATCCGGGCCGGTGATCGCCTCCGATATCCTTGCCCGGCACGCCGATATAGTAACCCTGCGCGTAGTCGACACCATACTGGCGCAGCAGTTCCAGGCTTTCCTTGCTCTCAACGAATTCCGCGATGATCTGCTTTTGCATGGTGCGGGCGATTTCCACCATGGATTTGACCAGGGTCTGATCAATTGGGTCGTTGACCAGGTTGGTGATGAAAGTGCCGTCGATTTTGAGGTAATCCACGGGAAACTGCTTCACGTAGTTAAAGGAATTGAAGCCGGCACCAAAGTCATCCAGTGCGAATCGGCAGCCCAGCGCGCGCAGTTGGCGCACCATCTCACGGGTCTGGGCGAAATTCGCCACCGCAGCGGTCTCGGTGATTTCGAATGTCAAGCGATTAGCCGCAACGGCGGTGGAGGCGAGCTTGTCCCTCACCAGCGGCAGCAGCTCCGGGTCCTGAAAGGCATAACTGGACAGATTGATGTTCAAGGATATGTGCGAGTTTTCCTCTGGCAGATTTTTCAGTATGTCTATGGCATGGCCCACGACCCACAGGTCGATGTCGTGAATGAGGCCCATGCGCTCGGCTACCGGGATGAAGTTGTCCGGAGTGACCAACTCGCCTTTCTCGCCCACCATGCGTATCAGTGCCTCATAGTGAGTGACCTGATTGCTGCTCAGATCGAGCACCGGCTGGAAGAACAGCTTGAACTTTTGATTGGCGAGGGCATCCCTGATAAGCGGCACCCAGTACACGGCGCTGCGCAGGGTATGCATCTCGGTATCTTCCTGGCTGTACATATGGACCATATTGCGCCCATGGGTCTTGGCCACGTAACAGGCCTGATCCGCCCGCGCCAGGACTTCGCTGGTGGTGATAGGCTCGTCGGGACGGATGACGGCGACGCCGATACTGGCGCCGATGTGATATTCGCGGTCGTCCACCCGGTAAAGGAAATCATCCAGGAGTTTGCGCAGCGACTGGGCCTTTTCCAGGGCCGCCTTTTCCTCGATCTGCTCGATGAGGATGGCGTACTCGTC
>CAYXAX010000036.1:0-17684 GCA_964463055.1 uncultured Gammaproteobacteria bacterium
CCACAGGCTGCCGGTGGTGGAGCCCATGGCGAGGGTGGTGCCCGACCCGTCCACGTCCAGCCCGTGACGATATACCAGGTGATAGGCCGGCGCGGCGGGCAGGCCTTCACTCAAGAACTCAAACGACATCCCGCCGTCGCTGGTGCGCATCACGCCGAAACAGCCGTCCACCGGGACACGGTACTGGTCCTTCTGTGCCGGGACGAACCATGCCACGTCGGGATTGCCGGGGTGGCATGCCACGACAAAGCCGAAGTTGGACGGCGTGCCCTGCAGTTCCGTCCAGTCGACCGCGTCGTTGGCGGAACGGAAGATACCGTTGTGGTGTTGTATCCAAAACACATCCGGCATACCCCGGCACTGCACCATTCGATGGGGGTCCTGGGCGATGGGCTCATACGCCTGGTCCGGCGGCATGTACTCCGCGCGCAGGCCGCGGCCGTGAGACTGCCAGGTGTTGCCATGGTCCGCGGTCTTCCACAGCCCGCCGCACGACACGGCGACGGTCACGGTGCCGGGGTTGCGCGGATCGACGCAGATCGAGTGGATGCCCGGCCAGTCGTAGCCGCCGCCGAACCACTTGCGCCGGTCGGGGTGGTTCCACAGCGCGTTCATGAGCTCCCAGGACGTGCCGCCGTCGGCGCTGCGGAACAGGCCGCCGGGGATGGTGCCGCACCATACCTCGGATGCGTCGGCGCCGGATTCAAGTGACCACATCTGTTGTACCACCCACGGTATGGGCTGTTTACGCATGGGATCGATATCCTCCACACCCTCCGGCTTGGGCGGATAGGCGGGCGCGGCCAGCTCGCGAAAGCTCGCGCCCCCGTCATCGGTATGGTGCAGCTTGGTACCGAAGTGCCCGTGGTTGAGGGCGACATACCACTGTTGTGAATTCACCGGCAGTACCGCGGTCACCGGTGCGCCGAGAAAGTGAAGCCCGGTCTGGGTCGCGTACCCTCCATCCACGTCGAATACGAACAGGCCCTTGCGCGTCCCGGCCAACAGGCGATTTGTCATTTTTCTTATCCTCCCGACAGTGCTTGGATGACATCAATCCTGGACGCCGGGCTTACCGGGTCCGTCAGAGCGTGCCGGTCCTGCACCGGCACGCCGTCGATGAATATGGCGATGTGTTTGCGGATTGACCCCTGTTCGTCCAGTACATAAGCCTGTGCGCGGGTGTTGTCGTGAAACGCGGCCGCCAGCACCTCGCCCAGCGTGGCGCCGTCCGCATCCATCGGGGGACAATGGACATGGTTCTGCAGGTGATGGGTGAATACCAGTCTGGCCATGTCGCCTATTATTCCTGATCTGCAGCCATGGAATAAACCCGGCGTGGGCGGTGTTTATCAGGGTGTTGAAAAACACCCCGATGAGACGGCGCAGGGATGCGCCGCTCGAAAACCGAACACGCAAGTGTTTGGTTTTCGGAGTAAGCCGCGGGCGTGCACCGCGGCGCAACGCGTTGAAAAAGGCCAGGGAGGGACTTTTTCAACATTCTGTCAGACGTAGCGCGGGATCGGGCCGTTGTGAGGCGTCATGCGGTCTGACAGGTCCAGCATGACTTCGTCGATATAGCACCATCCCCATCCCTCGGGCGGATCATAGCCTTCTATGATGGGGTGGCCGGTGGTGTGGAAGTGCTTGGAGGCGTGACGGTTGGGTGAACTATCGCAGCACCCAACGTGCCCGCAGGTTCGGCACAGGCGCAGGTGCACCCACGGCGAACCCGTCTTGAGACACTCTTCACAGCCCAACGCACTCGGTGTCACATCACTGATACCTGGTTCATGGTCGCATTGCTTGGACATGGGCCTCTCCCATGACGACGTTGTTGTCCATGCCCGGCGCGTTTGTCGCGCGGGCGAGGTAGGCGTGAATCGTTGCAACCACCTGGGCGCCTTCGCCGACCGCGGCCGCGACGCGCTTGATCGACCCCGCGCGCACGTCACCGATGGCAAACACGCCCTTGCGGCTGGTCTCCATGGGGTGGCGGCCTTCGCCGAAGGACGCGTCCGTGCGTACGAAGCCTTTGTCGTCGAGGGCCACGTCGGAGCGCAGCAGCCACTCGGTATTGGGATCGGCGCCGATGAACAGGAACAGATGGCGAATAGCCATGCGTGTCTCCTCGCCGGTGAAGCGACGGCGCCAGCGTATCCCGTCCAGGATGCCGTCCTGTCCTTCAAGGGCATGGATCTCCGTGTCTGTCAGCACCTCGATATTGGGCTGTGCGGCGATCCGGTCCACCAGGTATCGGGACATGCTTGCCGCGAGGTCAGGGCCGCGCACCAGCAGCCACACCTTGCCGACCTGCCCGGCCAGGTATACCGCCGCCTGACCGGCCGAGTTGCCGCCGCCCACCAGTGCAACCTCCTGACCGGCGCACAGCTTCCCCTCCAGGGGCGAGGCCCAGTAGTGCACGCATGCGCTTTCGAATGCCGCGAGGTTTTCCACGTCGAGGCGCCGGTACTTGGCGCCGCTGGCGATGACCACGGTATGCGTGCTGACCCGTTCACCGTTTCCGAGTCCCAACTGAAAGCGTCCTCCCCCCGGCCCGGGATGGTCATCCAGGCTGATCACTTCGTCGGGAATGACCATCTCGACCCCGAACTTCTGCGCCTGGTTATAGGCCCGGGCCATCAGCGCCAGGCCGGTAATGCCGGTGGGAAAACCCAGGTAGTTTTCGATCCGGGCCGATGCGCCCGCCTGGCCGCCGAAGGCGCGGCAATCCAGGACAATCACCGACAGCCCTTCCGAGGCGGCATACACCGCGGCAGCGAGACCGGCCGGGCCGGCGCCGACGATGGCAACGTCATAAACCATGTCCGGGTCGATGGGTCTGATCAGGCCGATGTGGCGGGCGAGTTCACCCTCGCTGGGATTCTGCAGCAGGTCTCCATTGGGACACAGCACCATGGGTAGGTGGTGGGGATCTATGTGGAATCGGTCAATCAGGACTTTCGCGCACGAGTCCGTATCGGGATCCAGACGTTGGCGGGGGTGCCCATTGCGTGCCAGGAATCCCTCCAGGCGCAGCACATCGCCGTCGTTGGCGCGGCCGACGATCACCGGTCCGCCGACACCGGCCTCCAGCAGGCCGACGCGGCGCAGAATCAGCGCACGCATGATGCGCTCGCCCAGCACCGCTTCTTCCACCATGAGGGTGCGCAGCTTGTGCGAAGGGATGACGAGTGCATCCACCGCGCTGAGCGCGCGTCCGTCCACTAGGGAGGGGCGTCCGGAGAGTTGCGCGAGTTCGCCCGTGAACGACCCTGGTCCGTGGGTGACGATAGGTTCATGGGACGCAAGCTCGTTGCTTTGTGTGATTTCAATGCGGCCGGATAGAATGATGTACATGCCCG
Organism: uncultured Gammaproteobacteria bacterium; assembly: GCA_964463055.1. GTDB lineage: Bacteria > Pseudomonadota > Gammaproteobacteria > CAWJPQ01 > CAWJPQ01 > CAWJPQ01. Next base: position 3,366 of record CAYXAX010000036.1, read on the forward strand.
GGGTGACCTCTCCGGCCTTGAGTAGATACTCTCCGGCATCGTAGCTGTATACGTCGCTGAAGCGGCGCAGCCGATCGATCTCCGCCGGCTCCAGCGTGGGGAACATCTGTGCGTATCGAGTCTCGATAACCGAATGCGTGGGTGTGGCCATGAGTGACCTCGACGGTTATTGTTAAGCCGATTGAACGCCTTGGCAATGAGTGTCGCTATCATACCGCGCCTGCCGCCAACACATTGCTCGCCGGATGAGGGGAGTATACTCCAACGGCGCCGGACGAAAAGCGAGGGGCACCCTGGCGCACGGGAAGTAAGGTTATTGCCCGCGACGCGCCCGGTGGTCAACACAATGCGGTAATCTTGAGGTGCTAGCAGAAACGTGCCCGTTGAGTCGTGGGGTTCGTGACAATCGCCGGGCCCGGCACGGACGGACCGCGTGTAAGTGCAGATATGAAACTATAAACCCCCGTCTGTGCGCTGAAAGACGGGCAATAAATGGGTTTTGATACATATGTCGGAATCTGCAGGTGTCAGTCATCGCCTTGATCGTCCCGTGGATGACGCGCGGGACCACATGCTTGGCCCGCACGATGCCCCCATCACCCTGGTGGAATACGGCAGTTACGACTGTCCCCACTGCCGCGCGGCCAACGAGCGCATCACGGAGGTGCGCGGTCAGTTGGGTGACCGCCTGCGCTATGTGTTTCGTCATCGTCCCATCATCGGCAGCGACATCGCCCTGCGCGCGGCGGAACTGGTGGAATCCACCGCCACCCAGGAGCAGTTCTGGGACGCCCATGTCAAGCTGATGACGCGCTCGCAGACCCTGACCGAGGACGACCTGCGCGCGGTCGCCGATGAGATCGGACTGGCGTGGCTTGATTCGGATGAGGCACAGGCCGCCACCGAACGGGCCAAGGCGCGGGTGGCCCTCGATATCGAAAGCGCCCGCGACAGTGGTGTGAAGTACACGCCGACATTTTTCATCAATGGCCGCCGTTATGACGGCCCCTGGGATGAAAGCTCTTTCATTGATGCGATGCTCGGGTCACTGGGGCATCGCGTGCGCGCGGCGGCCCTGAGCTTCGCCAGCTGGGCGCCCTCCACCGGCGTATTGCTGCTGCTGGCCTCGGTGATGGCCGTGATGTTCGCCAATTCGCGTTACGGTCCCGCTTTCACCGCCTTCTGGCGCACAGATTTCGGTCTCGAGTTCGGTACGGCGGGCTTCCGGATGTCGCTGCTGCATTGGGTGAACGATGCGCTGCTGACGATCTTCTTTCTTGTGGTGGGCCTGGAGATAAAACGCGAATTCACCGTGGGACACCTCGCCGGCCGCCGCGCGGCGGCGCTGCCCGTCGCAGCGGCCATGGGCGGCATGGTGGCGCCGGCACTTCTGTATGTTTTCGTCATTCCACAGGGGCCATGGTCTCACGGCTGGGGTATTCCCATGGCCACCGATACCGCATTCGCGGTGGCGCTGATCGCCATGATGGGCGCGCGCGTGCCTGTCGAGTTGCGCATTTTCCTCACCGCTGCCGCCATCGTCGACGATATCGGCGCCATCATCGTGGTGGCGATGTTCTATTCCGGGGAGCTGCACTTTGAATATCTCGGCGCGGCGGCGGCGATTACCGGAGTACTGGCGCTGCTGAATCGCTCCGGCGTTTATCGAGTCACGCCGTACATACTCGTGGGTGTGGCGCTGTGGGCGTGCGTTCATGCCGGCGGCCTGCACGCAACCCTGGCCGGCGTCATTCTGGCGGCCTTCATCCCGACCCGGCCGCCGCCGGACTACAAGACACTGGCCATTCAGGCCGAGTCAATCCTGATGAGCGAGGCGCAGCACGGCAGGGAGCAGTATCGACAGGGTCCATCCGAGCCGGCACTGGAGGCACTGGATGCCATCCACGACCGTCTCGAGTCCCCGGCGGACCGCATGCTGCGAAATGTCGCGCCGCGCTCGAGCTACGTGGTACTGCCGATCTTCGCCCTTGCCAATGCCGGTGTGACCATGACGTCAGGCGTGTTCGGTGCCCACGGGATGCTCATGCTGGCGATCGTCGCCGGCTTGGTGATTGGAAAGCCGCTGGGGTTTGTCCTTGCATCCACGGCGGCGGTTCGCCTGGGGTTCGCGCAAAAGCCGGACGCATATTCGTGGCGGCAACTCGCGGGCGCCGGGGCATTGGCGGGTATCGGTTTCACCATGTCACTGTTCATCGCGGGTCAGGCGTTCCCGGCCAGTGGTGATTTCGCGGCGGCAAAGATCGCCATATTCACCGCATCGGTGTTTTCTTCAGTTATCGGCGTAGCGCTTCTGTGGAATGCGAACAGACAGACTCAGGAGGACGAGGGGCAGGCGGTCAAGACAGAGGGGGTATGTTGACGGCTATGATGCCAATGCAGGAAAAAGGCCCTTCAGGCCGATGGCGATGAATTCCACGGCGAGCGCCGCCAGGATAAGCCCCATGATACGGGTGAATATGTTGATGCCGGTGGCGGTGATGTGCCTGGCGATAATCGGTGACAGGCGCAGCACCACCCACAGGAGCAGGCTCAGCACCACGATCTCGACGGCGATGACAATGTAGTGCGCCAGGTTGCTTGCCCGATGGGCATCGAGTATCACTGTGCTGATCGCCCCCGGCCCTGCCAGCAGCGGTATGGACAGGGGTACGATGGCAATGGAATTCTTGTCCATGGACTCCGCGACTTCCTGCTTTGTCTGGATCACCGGGCTGACTTTCGCGTGCATCATCGAGATTGACATCAACAAAATCAAGATGCCTCCACCGACCCGGAATGAATTTACCGTAATACCGAAAAATCCCAGCAGTGACTCGCCGATAAACAGCGCTGTCATCAGGATGATGCCCACGGCGATGGCGACGGTGTTGACGGTTTTCACGCGCTGGGCATCGTCCGCGCCAGCGGTCAGGCTGATAAAAATTGGGATGGCGCCGATCGGGTTAACGATCGCCAACAGGCCGATGAATATCTTTACGTAGTCGGGGTGGCCAAGCATGATGTTCGTTTATCACATCATTGGGGATTGCGGCGAGCACATTGACGGATTTTAAAATAAATGGGGTCGATGGCAAGCCGGTAACGCAGGGGCGGGCGCGTCCACCGCACGCGGTGGAGACACCGGTAGTCAGGGTGGTGATGAATGCGCGGGGCTAAGTAAGCTGACAGATTCGCAGGGGCGGAAACGATTCCTCACTGCCCCGGGGATTTCTGCCGCTTTCCCATACCGCTATATGTTGTTTGCCTGCTGATCCCGATCTGGAGCTTTGTGATCTTTCCGCCGGCCTTTAAAAAGGCATTGGTCTGCTCCGCAATGGATTGACTGGTCTCTTTCGTGACAGGCGATTTGCTTTTCGACCTGGTGGGTTTTTTCGGCTCGGAATACATATGAATTCGCTGCTCGTGGTGATGATTTTCTCACATGATACGTCATTTCACGAAAAATATCTGTATAAAATGTATGGAATTGCCGCGATAAGCAGTGAAATCGGGGGTTTTGGCTGCAAAATCGGTCGATTCACTCGCTGTCGAACTTCAAACCGGCAATGATGTTGTTGAGCCGGCCTTGCTCGCCGGTTTCATGTCCCAACGCCTCGCGGTCTTCCGCGCCCCTGGTCTGTTGCTGCATGATCTCATCGATGTAGGCCTGGCAGCATTCCGCGACCTTCTTCTTGAGCAATTCCAGATGGGCCTCGATCTCTTCGGGCTTTCTCACCCATGTCTCGATAAACAAGCCTTCATCGGGTTTGATTTTGGGCGTCGAGCCGTGTTTGGCAAGCAGGTTGTTGAATCGTTGGCTCCAGTCTGGAGGGACTTTATGGGACAGTTTGAAGAACAGGTTGATGTACGGTTCTTTTCTGATGCGCGGCGGACGCCGTTCATCCACGCCTACGATCTTGATGTCACTGATGCCTTCCACGAGGGGGCTCCTTGATTATTGATTGAATAATGAACCGCGTTGCTGAGGACTGCAGTCCCGAGTGGAAATGGGCCGCCGGTGCGGTGGGTACCGCTTGGCGAAGCATGCCCAGGCGGTATCGATTGACGGCATGGTAGCACTGTTGCCGTTTGGTAATGGGCTTTTTAATATTACAGGGCGTTCTGAGTACCTTAATAAGCGGGTATCGACATGGGATTACTGTTGCGCCGCCTCATATGGATGCGCGACGCACACCTGCTATGGAGCTGAACAGCGCATTTAACCGCTGTGATAGAGAGGCGCCAGAGCGGTCTGCCCGTCCGCTTTGTGTGCAATCCCCGCAGGCTTGTGGGCGCAGAATTGCCGCCACAGGGTTTCGCCCTGCCATGCGGAAGCCGTTTGCGCGTAAAGCGCGCGATCCAGTTCCACCAACGCATCGCCCAGTGTGCCTGGACAGCGGCGTGCCACGGCGGTAAGACTCATGGGCGGGTGTTGGGCCCAGCGGCACCGCGCCCAGGCAAGTACCGCATGCTTGGCCTGCGCCGCGTCGTTGGCGTGACAGCCGGCCTTGAGCACCTTTTCCAAGTGACGCAGAGATTCGTCTTCCCGCTGAGCGGGATTGATGCGCGTACTCCGGTGACGGGCTTGCCGCCACCACGCGGCGGCGGTGGCCAGCCAACCGATGCCGAGCAACAGCGCGATCCATGGCCAGCGCCCCGGGACGGTGCGGGCCGGCGGCGCCGATGGCGTCAAGACCGCGGCGACGGCCTTGGAGGGCTGCGGGGACGGTGGGGACGTGGCAGCGGCGCTGGGCGCGGGTGGCGGCGCCGCACTGCCGTTCGCGGATGCTGGAGCGACGGTGAAGGTCCGGGCAGGCAGTGTCGCAACTTCCATTTTGTCGGTAGTGGTGTTCCACCACGGTATCCTGACCGCCGGCAGGGTGACGGTACCCGCATGGGTGGGGATGTACGCGGTCTTTTCCGTGCGCAGTCCGGTGATGCCGTCGCTGGTCTGGGTTTCCTTGAGGGAAGGCTGATCGGGATACTGTTTGACGCCGTTGACGGCGCCGGTACCCAGCGCCGGCAGCTGCGAGGAGGTGAGCCCGCCGGCCAGCACTGACAGGGTGCGCGTCACCGGTTGGCCGACCTCGAATTTCGGTGGGTCCGGCGACCAGCTTTGTTCAAGCTGCAGGCTGCGCGCGGGCAACCATTGGGCGCCGTGGAAGGCAGCGGGAATCGGTTTTACGTTGATATGTACCGCACGGGAATGCAGGCGCTTGTGCACGGTACGTTGATTGAAGGGGTCGATGCCGAAGGGAAACATGCCGTTGCCGCCTCCGCCTTGCACGATGTCGCCGTCAAACTCCACCGGCGCGATGTCCACTGCGCCGCTCTTTTGCGGATAGATGGCATAGCGCCGTTCGATGACGTCATAACGCATGCCGTCGCGCATGGACTGGTAACGCTTGTCCTTGCCCAGTTGCTCCACAACGGCGTTGCCGTCGGGCAGGTCGGGTTGGGACAGTGTCGCGCCGCTGCCCAGATCCACGGCGTGAAACAGCCGTACGGTGTAGATGATCTGCTGCTGCACGTACGGCGTGACGGGCTCGGCACTTACCTCCATGTACAGGTCACCGCCCGGTTGCTGCGCCTGGGCCTGGCTCGCCGGGGTGACCGTCACGGTCAGCGGCTGGGTCTGTTCACCGCCGACGCTGATGGACGGTATCTGTATGCGGCCGCTGCGCTTGGGTATCAGACTGATCATCCACTGGGTCTTGCGGCTCATGGAGCCATTGATAATGGACAGGCTGGTGTTTCTGCTCTGTCCCTGGAGATCGAAATCCTGTTTCAGCGGCGACCAGTCCGGTGCGCCATCCACGTCACCGCTGCTCTCGACAGTGAGGGTGAGCGACTCGTCCTGCGACACCGGGTTATGGTCTACGTAGGCCTGTAGCGCGGCCAGCGCCGGCAGGGAATCCAGCGCGCACAGCAGCAGTATTGCTGCGGCCGCCAGCTGCCTGAGCGTTTTCTTTACCATGGTTTCGTCTCGTCTTGCTGTTTTTTGTATTCGCGTTTGTATTGATAGAGAAACTTGCGCCGCCACAGGCCGCCGGGATCGTCCGGGATGCGCCGCAGCCATTGGGCGGTGGCCTGCTGGGATTCATCCTGGGGCGGTGAGACTTGGCCCGCTTGCGGCGGCGTGTCGTTCATGGCGGTCTGGGTGTTGTCCGCATCCTGGCGCGCCGGCTTGGTCTGTTGGGTGTCGCGCTTGTCTCGTTTGTCCAGCTTGTCTTTGTCGGCCTGTGTCATGGCCGATTTATCTGCGTTGTTTTTGTCGTCGCCTTTACCTGTGTTGTCAGGCGGATTCTTTGCCGCGGACTGATTATTGCCTGCCTTGTCGGGCGACTGCCGTCCCTGGTGTTGCCTGCCGCTGTTGCTTTGTTGCCGCTGGCCGCTTTTACCCTGTTGTTGCAGGTCTTGCTTTTGGCCTGACTGCTTGTTGCCGTTTTTCCGGCTCTTGCCGTTGGACTTGCTGTGCTGTGACTGCAGCCACTTCTTCACCAGGTCGCGGTTGTAGGCGGCGTCCTTGAAGTCCGGGTCGCGCTTCAGGGCATCCTCGTAGGCGTTCAGTGCCTCATTGAGCCTGCCCATGTGCGCCAGGGCGTTGCCGCGGTTGTAGGCGGCCGACGCGGTGTGCTGTTTTTCAAGGTCCTTGAGCGCCGCCGGGTAATTGCCGGCGCGGTAGTCGGCGGCGGCGCGCCACGCCGGGTCCGTGAACAGTTTGGCCGCCTGTTGCGGCCGGTGCTGGGCCAGCGCCTGGACACCACGTTGATCGGGGCGCTGCCACAGGCCGTCCCAGTCCGTGGCATAGGCGTTGTGCGGTGCCGGCAACAGCATCGCCAGGAACAGCAGCAGCAGATAGCCGCGGCGAAAGGCAAGCACCACCAAGGGCAGCAGTGGCAGCAGCAGCCACGGTCCTTCCTCACGCCACTGTTCGCTCTTCATGCCGGTGGCGCGCTGCGAGCGTTGTGCCTCAGCGCCGCTGTCGAATGTCCTGGTCAGCACGTCCGTGTCGCTGTCGTCCACGGCGAGGTGACGATAGATACCGCCACCGTCAGCGGCCAGCCGCGCGAGAGGTTGTTCATCCAGTTTCGCCACCACGATGGCGCCGCCGGCGTCCTTGAAGAAGCCGCCGTCGCCCAGCGGTATCGGCGCGCCGCCGGCACTGCCCACGCCGAGGACCGACAGGCGATAGCCCGCATTGATCAACTTTTTTACCGCCGCCCGCAGTGGTGCCGGTGGGTCGTTGTCGATGCCGTCGGTGATCAGCAGCACATCGCCGTGGACCGCGCCGGCCTGCTCCAGTAACGCCTGTGCCTTGGTGATGGCGCGATCGGCGCGCGAGCCCTGGGCCGGCATGAGGTCGGTGGTGAGGCTGGGCAGTTGGCGGGTGATGGTGCCGGTATCCGTTGTCAGCGGGGTCACCACGAACGGGTCGGCGGCGTACACCACCAGTGCGGTCTCCCCCTCTTTGCGCCGCGCCAGTATGTCGCGCAGCTTGAATTTGGCCATTTGCAGCCGGCTCGGCTGCAGGTCGGCGGCATCCATGGAGCGTGACAGGTCAAGCAGCACCACCAGCCCCGACTCGCGGCGAAACACCGGCTGTTGTAGTTTGGTCCACACCGGTCCGGCCAGGGCGGTGACCGCCAGTAGCCCGCACAGGGCGATGGCGGCGATACCCATTCGCATGCGCCGCCGTTCACTGCCCATGAGGAGGTACGGCAGCAGGCGCGCATCGACCACCGCCTGCCAGCTGCGGCCGGCGCGCTGTCGCCGCCACAACAGGTACACGAATATGACCAGCGGCAGCAGGGCCAGGAACCAGGCGGGACGCAGAAAATGAAAGGCGTCCATCAGCGCCTCCCCGCTATCCACGCCAGCGGTGCCGCCAGCACGAGGGCCAGCGCCAGGGGCCAGAAGAACAGGCTGCGCCGTGGGCGAAAGGTCTGTTTTTCCTGATCCACGGGCTGCAGTTTGTTGATGATGCCGTAGATCTTGTTCAATTCAGCGGTGTCGCGGGCGCGGAAATAACGCCCGCCCGTGGTCTTGGCGATGGCGCGCAGTGTGTCCGTATCCAGGTCCTGGGAGGGATTGATCTGCTGTGTGCCGAATAGCGTGGACACCGTCATGGCGTCGGCGCCTATCCCGATGGTGTAGATAGTCAGACCCTCCTTGGCCGCCAGTTTCGCCGCCTGTTGCGGGTCCACCTCGCCGGCGTCGTTAGCGCCGTCGGTAAGGAGGATCAGCACCTTGTTGCCGTGGGGGTAGCGCTGCAGCTCTTTTACCGCCAGGCCTATGGCGTCGCCGATGGCGGTTTGATTGCCGGCCAGGCCGATGGCGGACTCCTGCAACAGCGTGTCCACGGTCTTGCGATCGAAGGTCAGCGGTGACTGCACATAGGCCTTGAGGCCGAACAATATGAGGCCGAGGCGATCGCCGACGCGCCGCTGTATAAACCGCCCGGCGATGGATTTGACGGCGGTGAGACGGTCCACCTGCCTGCCGTCGAGGGTGTAGTCCCGGGTACCCATGCTGCCGGAGAGATCCACCGCCAGCAGCAGGTCGCGACCGCTTACCGGCAGATCGATGGGGGGGCCGAGCCATACCGGCCGCGCCGCCGCGCTGACCAGCAGCAGCCATGCGCCGAGGGCGAGCCACACGGGCCAGCGTCGTCCCCGCGCAGTGATGGTCTGACCGTCACCGCCCAGCGCGAACGGGCCGAGGGACGGCACGCGCAACGCCGCCTCCTTGGCGGCGGGCGCAGGCCGCATGAGGTAGCGGGGCACCAGTGGCAGCACCAGTACCACGAACACCCATGGCCACTCGAAGTGGATCACCGCGCACCTCCGGCGGGCAGGCGTTTGATCCAGCGTTCGCACAAGGCGTGCAGCGCCGCCGCATCCACCTGCGCCTTGTGTGTATAGGGACCGCTGGCCAGCACCCGGCCGCTGCCCGATTGAAACGGTGTGCCGTCGCCCAGGGTGCGGTCGAGGAAGGCGAGCCAGTCGTCGCCGGTGAGCGCCGCCACGTCGTGACGGGGAAAGCGTGTGACGGCCACACGGCGCAACAGCACCGATACCTCACCCAGGTACTGCTGCCCCGTGGCGCCGCGCAGTTGTCCGAGTTCCGCAAGGGCGGCGCGTCGCCAGCGGGCGCGGCGGCGGCGCCGGTAGATGAGGTAGATCATGCCGAGGGCCGTCAGGGTCAGCGCCGCCAGCAGCCACCACCCCGGCGCCGGTGGCCACCACGACACCGGCGCGGGCAGATGGATGTCGCGCAGTTGGCTCAAGTCGGGTTTCATCGCCGCCGCCCCAGCGCTTGCTGCAGCATGGTAAGCGGCTCGTCGGCGGTGGATAGGGGCAGCAGCGTGCCGCCGTGGCGGCGGCAGAAGTGCTGCAGATCCGCTTGGTGTTCAACAAAGTGGCGGCGATAGCGTTCGCGCCGCAGTTGATTTCCGGTTTCCACGCTGATAAAGCGCCGCCCGTCGCTGACCCGATAATGGCCCGCCGGTGGCAGCTCCATTTCCAACGGGTCGTGGACGTGGACCGCCAGCAGGTCGTTGTGGCGGGCGAGCGGTGCCAGTTGGGCGGCGCAGCGTTCGTTGAATCCGGCGAAGTCGCTGAGCAGGATGATGAGACTGCCCGGCTGCGCCACCCGGCGCAGGCGCAGCAGGCCTTGGTAAAGTGCCGCGGTCTCCGCCGCGCCGTCGTCGCGGGGCTGCCCATCGCGCCACGCCGGGTGCGCGGCGATGCGCTGCAGGACGTGCATGAGCGCGGGCTGGCCGCGCTTGGGGCGCAGTTCCTCGTGGCTGTGCGCGTCGAAGATCAGGGCGCCGAGCCGGTCGCCGTGGCGCAGGGTGTTCCAGCCCAGTAGCGCCGCGGCCTGGGCGGCGCGCACCGCCTTGAAACTGCCGCGGGTGGCGAAGAACATTGCAGGGCGTAAGTCGAGCCACAGCAGCACCGCACGCTCACGTTCTTCGCGGAACAGTTTTGTATGGGGCTTGCCGCTGCGCGCGGTGACGCGCCAGTCAATACTGCGCACATCATCGCCCTGCGCATAGGGGCGTACCTCGTCGAACTCCATGCCGCGGCCTTTGAACGGCGAGGTGTACCCGCCGCTGCCCGGGGCGCGCACCCGACGCGGCTGCAGCGACAGCACACCGGCGCCGTGGTGCATGGCCAACAGCGAGGCGACACTGACCCGCACCAGGCCATCACCGCCGTTGCTTGTCGGCGCTGAGGTGACTACCGGCTTGCGGCGGCGCAGTACATCGATCATGGCACCGGGATGAGCGTGAGTAGGGTCTCGATGACGCGGTCCGGCGTATGGCCGTCCGCCTCCGCCTCATAGCTGAGCAGGATGCGGTGGCGCAGCACGTCATAGGCCATGGCCTGGATGTCCTCGGGGCCCACGTAATTGCGTCCGGCCAGCCAGGCGTGGACACGGGCGCAGCGGTCCAAGGCGATGGTGGCGCGGGGGCTTGCGCCCCACTGCAGTCGCCCAGTGAGATCAGCGCTGTAGGGTGACGGATCGCGGGTGGCCATGACGATTTCGATGAGATAGCGCTCAAGGTTGTCAGTCATGTACACGGCCAGCGCCTCGTCCCGTCCTGCCATCAGCGTCGCCTGCGGCAGCCTGGCCGGTGTGCGCTGGCCGGTTCCCTCGCTGCGCGCCTCGCTGCGTGCCAGCTGCAGGATCTCGCGCTCGGTGTCAGTGTGGGGGTAATCGATCTTGACATGGAGCAGGAAGCGGTCGAGCTGTGCCTCCGGCAGCGGATAGGTGCCCTCCTGTTCGATGGGGTTCTGGGTGGCCATGACCAGGAACAGCCTGGGCAGGGGATAGGTAGTGGCGCCCACGGTGATCTGGCGCTCCGCCATGGCCTCCAGCAGGGCTGACTGCACCTTGGCCGGGGCGCGGTTGATCTCATCTGCCAGGATCAGGTTGTGAAAAAGCGGCCCGCGCTGAAAGTGAAACGAGCCGTCCTGGGGCCGGAATACATCGGTACCGGTGAGGTCGGCCGGCAGCAGGTCCGGGGTGAACTGGACGCGGTGGAAGTCGCCTTCGATGCACTCGCTAAGCACTCTGATGGCGCGGGTTTTGGCAAGGCCCGGCGCGCCCTCTACCAGCAGGTGACCGTCGGCCAGCAGCGCGATCAGCAGGCGATCCACCAGCTGTTCCTGGCCCAGGATGCGTTGGGAAATCTGGTGCTTCAGGTCGCGGAATGCCTCCTGGGCGGCGGAGGTCTCGGTGTGCGTCTCGATTTTAGTTTTCGTATCCATTATCGATCCCGTGAAATTGAATGCGTTGTTTCGGTTGCCATGGTTGCGCGGGCCGTGGCGGCATTGAGTTGCCCCGAGGCAATGGGCTGCTTAATGAGCTGAGTCATCAGTTCATATGCCTCGCGTGCGATCACTTTAGGAGTTGCCGTCTTGTGGTGGAGGGGTGATCCTAACCGGGGCCGGTTCGTCGTCCCTCCACGCGTTGTGCCCCGTGATGTCGTTCGCCAAGCCGGTGCGTGCCGATGCGACCGGGCCGGGTCCTGCCGGCGATCCGTCACCGGGTCAATGATTCTCGTATCCAGAGCGTACGACAGGATAGATGTATGAAAGTTTCGAAATTTCATGTTATAGATGGCAGAATAATTATATTACGCTTTTCTGAATTCACGAAAACCTATTGAGATCTCATCAGATTATCGGGTTTGATTAAGCGCTGGACTACGCCACGCACACCATGCCCCGATTCAGTGTCGCCGGTGGTACGCGCCGGTAACGCACAAAGCTTGATGCGATCATAATTTGGAAGGAATGGTCTCTGAACTGTTTTAAGTGTCCATCGGCCTGAGGTTAAACTGACGCCGATTTCAAAAGGAGAATGACATGTTACGCCATACAGCCATTGCACTGACAGGATTGATTCTGGCGCTCACCGGTCCCCTCGGTCAGGCCGCTGCCGCCCAGAGTACAGCCGACGTGATCGCCGCCGCCATTGCCGATCCGCACCGCCCCGACGCCGACAGGAAGCAGGACGCGGACCGCAAGTCCCAGCAGGTGCTGGAGTTCGCCGGCGTCAAGCCGGGAGACACCGTCGCGGACTTCATCCCCGGGGGCGGCTACGTTACGCGCCTGTTCTCCAAGATCGTGGGTGCCGAGGGCCACGTCTACGCCGTGGTGCCGGAAGAGCTCTTCAATATGCGCAAGGACGCGGATGCATCGGTGAAGGCCATCGCAGCCGATCCGGCCTATCCCAACGTCACCGTACTGCGCGAGCCGGTCAATAAATTCAGTACACCGGTAAAGCTCGACATGGTGTGGACCTCCATGAACTACCATGACCTGCATGACAAGTTCTTCGGACCGGCTGACATGGCTGCCCTCAACACGGCCATCTTCGACGCCCTCAAGCCGGGCGGCATCTACCTGGTGCTGGATCATGCCGCGGCAGCCGGGTCCGGTGTGCGGGACACAGACACCCTGCACCGCATCGACCCGGCAGTGGTGAAGAAGGAGGTGCTGGCGGCGGGTTTCATGCTGGACGGGCAGTCCGACGTGCTGCACAATCCGCACGACGATCACACCCTCAAGGTGTTCAACCCCGCCATCCGCGGTAAGACCGATAAATTCATCTTTAAATTCCGTAAGCCCATGGTTGCCGAGCGGTCTGGTTCGAAGTGACGGAATAAACCCCCCGCATTGCCGGGGATGGACGTTGAACACCTCGTGTGGGGCGGTGATCATTGTCCGTCCCTGTCTTCCCCTTACGATGGAGTTTTCGTGGAACCGATTATCTCAATTCGCAATCTCACCAAGACCTACGCCTCGGGTCTGCAGGCGCTGAACAATATCAATCTGGAGATCCGCCGCGGAGAGATCTTCGCCCTGCTGGGCCCCAATGGTGCCGGGAAGACCACGCTGATCAGCATCATCTGCGGCATCGTCACGCCCGGCGGGGGCGGCGTCTCGGTGAACGGGCACGATATCCTCAAGGACTACCGGGCGGCGCGCGCCATGATTGGCCTGGTGCCACAGGAACTGTCCATTGCCGCCTTTGAAAGCATCTGGGATACCATGACGTTCAGCCGCGGCCTGTTCGGCAAGCCGCCGAATCCGGCCCATATCGAAAAGGTGCTGCGCGATCTGTCCCTGTGGGACAAAAAGGACTCCCGTATCATGACTCTGTCGGGGGGCATGAAGCGCCGCCTGATGATCGCCAAGGCGCTGTCACACGAGCCCCAGATCCTGTTTCTCGATGAGCCCACCGCCGGCGTTGATGTGGAACTGCGCCGCGACATGTGGGAGATGGTGCGCGGCCTGCGCGAGAGCGGAGTGACCATTATCCTTACCACCCACTACATCGAAGAGGCCGAGGAAATGGCCGATCGCATCGGCGTGATCAGCAAGGGCGAGATTATCGTGGTGGATGACACGGCGGCGCTCATGAACAAGCTCGGCAAGAAGCAGCTCACCCTGACACTGCAGAGCCCGCTGGCCGCCATCCCCGCGGAGCTGGCTGACTATCCCCTGGAGCTCTCGGAGGATGGCGCCGTGCTCACCTTCACCTTCGACGCCCAGAGTGAACGCACCGGCATCTCCGAGATGCTGCGCCGGCTCGATCGGCATGGCATCGATTTCAAGGACCTCCACTCGATACAGAGTTCCCTGGAGGAAATATTTGTCAGCCTGGTGAGGAAGAGACCATGAACTTCTATGGCATACGCGCGATCTACCTGTTTGAAATGGCGCGCACCTGGCGCACGCTGATGGAGAGCATCGCCTCGCCGATCCTGTCCACGTCCCTGTACTTCGTGGTGTTCGGCGCGGCCATCGGGTCGCGCATCGGCAACATCGACGGCATAAACTACGGGGCGTTCATCATTCCCGGCCTGCTCATGCTGTCGCTGCTCAGCGAGAGCATTTCCAACGCCTCCTTCGGCATTTATTTTCCAAAATTCTCCGGCACCATCTACGAGGTGCTGTCCGCGCCGGTGTCCTATATCGAAATCGTCATCGGTTATGTGGGCGCGGCCGCCACCAAGTCCCTCATCCTCGGCTTGCTGATTCTGGGCACGGCGCGGCTGTTCGTTGACTATCACATCGCCCACCCGGTGTGGATGGTGAGCTTCCTGCTGCTCACCGCTGTGACGTTCAGCCTGCTCGGGTTCATCATCGGTGTGTGGGCCGACGACTTCCAGAAGCTGCAGATCGTGCCCCTGCTGATCATCACACCCCTGACCTTCCTTGGCGGCGCGTTCTATTCCATCGACATGCTGCCGCCGCTGTGGCAGAAGATCACCCTGTTCAATCCGGTGGTCTATCTGAT
>CAYXAX010000037.1:0-5380 GCA_964463055.1 uncultured Gammaproteobacteria bacterium
GTACTGTGCTTCATCGCCTCGACCAAGCTCAAGAAGGCCCTGGGTTATGACGACTCCCTCGACACCTTCGGCGTGCACGCCATCGGCGGCATTGTCGGTGCCATGTTGACCGGCGTATTCGTTGACGCCAGCTTCGGCGGCGCCGGTTTGGGCGACGGTGTGACCATGGCCAAGCAGGTGGGCATCCAGTTCGTGGCGGTTTGTTCTACGCTGATCTATGACGGTATCGCCACCTTCATCATCCTGAAGGTCATCGATGCCATCATGGGATTGCGTGTCACCGAGGAACAGGAGACCGAGGGACTCGATATTACCCTGCACAACGAGCGTGGCTACAATCTGTAAACCCTGAAAAGGAGGTCGAAAGAAAAAAAGCGGGTGCGAAAGCACCCGCTTTTTTTATTCCTGTCCAAAACTCCCAGTGTCCCCGAAGGGGGCTCTTTAAATAACTCGAAACGCGAGACTCGCAACCCGAAACGGGGTAATCACCCCACTTTATTATGCGTGCCGTCGCAATAGGGCTTGTTGCCGGAGTGCTTGCACCCGCACAGTGCCATGGGCGTCTTTTGCGTGACGGTGAACTGCCGGGGCGTAAACTCGGTCCCCTTGTGGGAGCCGTCGCAGAAGGGTTGATTGGCCGAGCGGCCGCAGGCGCACCACCAATAAGTCCCGGGTTCCAACTGCACGATGTAGGGGGACTTCTGCGCGATGTGTGGTTCTGCCATGTCGACCTCCGGATTGAGTTACGATGTGTCCCGGCCAATATTAATATAGTCGGGTCCCCACCGCACGCCGGGGTTATACCCGCGCATGTGCAGTGGTATTTCATATTATGGATTCAGATCACCCCGTGTCATCGCATCCGTCACCGCGGCTTCGACTTGAGGCATTGTCCACACAGCAGGTCAGCGAAGTGTCGCTGGAGATTCCCCCCGGCGGCTGCGTCACCCTGTCAGCGCCTTCGGGGGCGGGCAAGACGCGCCTGCTGCGCGCCATCGCCGATCTGGATATCCATGAAGGTCATGTCTATGTGGATGACAGGGAGTGCGGCCAGTGGGACGCCCCCATGTGGCGCCGTAACGTGGCGCTGATGATGGCGGAGAACCAGTGGTGGGGTGACACCGTGGGTGAACATTTTGCCCGGGCGGAGACTCCATGGCTGCAGGCGTTGGGTTTTGACCGGGATGTCCTGGCGCGCCAGGTCAGTTACCTGTCCAGCGGTGAACGCCAGCGTCTGGCGTTGTTGCGGCTGTTGGGCAATCAACCCAGGGTGCTGCTGCTGGATGAACCCACCGCCAGTCTCGACGAGGAGAATGTTACCCGTGTCGAGGCATTGATCTCTTCCTATCGCCTGGAGAGCGGTGCGGCGGTCCTGTGGGTCAGCCATGACGTGGCCCAGGTAAGGCGCGTGGCCAGCCGGCACTTCACCATTGCGGCGGGCACTTTCAGAGCGGTGTCGCAGTGAAATTCATCTCCCTGTCGTGGTTTGATCTTATGCTGGCGGCGTCGTTGATCGTGGCGGTGGCGGGTTTGTCCCTGCGCCTGCACCTTGGGCTTGGTAAGCAGGTATTGATCGCCGCGCTGCGCACCGTGATTCAGTTATCCCTGGTGGGCCTGGTTCTCAAGATGTTGTTCGAGAATGTCCACCTGTTATGGATGGCGTTGATCGCATTGGTCATGCTGGTGGCGGCCGGTTACGAGGTGGTAGCGCGCCAGCAGCGGCGCTTCACAGGGTGGTGGGGTTTTGCCATGGGGACCTCCTCCATGTTCATCTCCACCTTTACCGTGACGCTGATTGCCTTGACGGTGGTGATTCGCCCCGATCCCTGGTATACGCCCCAGTATGCCATCCCCCTGTTGGGCATGCTGTTCGGCAATTCCATGAATGGGGTGGCCCTGGGGCTCGACCGCCTGACCCACACGGCGTGGCAGCAACGGGCGGTGATCGAGGCGCGCCTCATGCTGGGGCAGACCGGGTCCCAGGCCATTGCTGACATCCGCCGCGACAGCATACGCAGTGGTTTGATACCCGTCATCAACGCCATGGCCGCCGCCGGGGTTGTCAGCCTGCCGGGCATGATGACCGGCCAGATACTGGCCGGAGCGGCCCCGCTGGATGCGGTGAAGTATCAGATATTGATCATGTTTCTGATCGCGGCCGGGACGGGGTTCGGGACACTGGCAGCCACCACCCTGGCCTCGCAACGGCTGTTCGATCAGCGTCACCGGCTGCGCTTGGATCGGCTAAAATAATTTTGGTCGCAGGTGGCAGCTCAGAGCAGCTTGCGCAGGAATTCCGGGACGGCTTGGGCGGCGCGGTGTATATCGGTATTGTAATACTCGGCGTTGAGGGCCTTGACCTGTTGGGCGTCCTCGCGGAAACGGGTCAGGGGGTTGGCGGCGGAAGCCATGGTGGCGCTCCACCAGCCCGAGGGATAGACAGGCTGAGGAAAGCACAGCAACTGGGTGTTGACCAGGCCTGCCTTGTGCAGCTCGTCGTGAATGGATTTGATCAGGCCACTGTGCAGTAGGGGGGATTCACTCTGCTGGACGAAGATGCCTTGCGGCCCCAGCGCGCGCAGACAGCTGCGGTAAAAAGGCTCGGCGAACAGGCCCGCGGCCGGCCCCACGGGATCGGTACTGTCCACGATAATCACATCGTAGCCGCCGGGTTCAGCATCTGCCGCCCACTGGATTCCGTCGGCGAAGTGAATCTGGGCCCGTGGATCCTTGTTGGCGCTGCATAATTCGGGAAAATACTCTTCCGCCAGGCGCGTCACGCGCTCATCGATCTCCACCATGTGGACCTGCGTCACCGACGGGTGTTTCAACACCTCCCGCAGGGTACCGCAGTCCCCGCCGCCGATGATCAGCACCCGCCGCGGATCGGGGTGGGTAAACAAGACCGGGTGGGTCAGCATCTCGTGGTACAGAAAGTTGTCGCGGTCACTGAGCATGACGCAGCCGTCGATGATCATGAGGGTACCGAAGCGCTCGGTCTCATAGATCTCGATGCGCTGGTAGGTGCTTTGTTCCTCATGCACCTTTTGCTTAAGCTTAAGCGAAAAGGCGGTGCCGTCCTGGGGGGCCACCTCGGTGAACCAGTCTTCGGTATTCAGGGGCATGCGTTTTTACCTTAAAAAAACGGTTGCGAGTTGCAGGTTTCGAGTTGTGGGGCGGACTTTCGTCCGCGCTGTCCATGATATCAGGTGACGGCGTGAAGGTTGCTTGTTGTGTAGCAATGATCAAGGGTCAGAGGCCCTTCCCTGGTTTTTACTCCCTTCAGTTGACTACAAATTACCAGAGTCCCTCAGTCATGGCAAAAAGCCTGTTTTGCTAGGGTATTGATCATCGTTGAGATTTTCATTCGCGGGGCAATCCTGTATCTTGTGTGTTGATTTCCCGGAGGTTATTACCGTGTCGGATTGGAGTGTGCAAAAAGCCCGCGAGACGTACAGCGTCGCCCACTGGGGCGGTGGGTATTTCGACGTCAGCGAACAGGGCCGACTGGTGGTGCGTCCCGACCGCGATCCAGCTCATGGCGGTGTGGATCTGTACCGTCTCGCCGCTGAGGTGGTGGCGCAGGGATACTCGCTGCCGGTGCTGGCGCGTTTTTCCGGTATCCTCCATGACCGCGTTGATACCTTGTGCGACGCCTTCGCAAAGGCCATGGACGACAACAGTTATCGGGGCCGCTATACCGCGGTGTACCCCATCAAGGTTAATCAACAGCGTAGTGTGATCGAGGAAATCCTCCTGCACGGCGGCGAGCGGGTAGGGTTGGAGGCGGGCAGCAAACCCGAGCTGTTGGCGGTGCTGGCCCTGATGAAGACGCGCGACGGAGTAGTAATCTGCAACGGCTACAAGGACCGGGAATACATCCGCTTCGCCCTTATCGGCCGCCATCTCGGCCACCGGGTGTACCTGGTGGTGGAAAAGCTCTCCGAGTTGGAAATCATCCTGGAAGAGTCACGGGCGCTGGGAATCGCACCATTGCTGGGCATACGGGTGAGACTGGCATCCATCGGTGCCGGCAAATGGCAGAATACCGGGGGCGAGAAGTCTAAATTCGGCCTGTCCGCCGACCAGGTACTGGATATGATCGACCGCCTCAAGCGCGCCGATGCCCTGCAGCACCTGCAGCTGCTGCATTTTCACCTCGGTTCGCAGATCGCTAACATTCAGGACATTCAGCGCGGCATGCGCGAGGCGGCGCGGTTTTACACCGAACTGCACCGACTCCAGGTGCCCATCGCCTGCGTCGACGTGGGCGGCGGCCTGGGGGTGGATTACGAGGGCACCCGGTCGCGCAGTTTCTGTTCCACCAATTACGGCGTCCAGGAATACGCCAACAACATCGTGCGCACCCTTTCAGACCTGTGCCAGGAGCAGGGCCTGCCGCACCCCGACATCATCACCGAGTCCGGCCGGGCGATGACGGCGCATCACGCGGTATTGATCACCAATGTCATCGACATTGAGCGCATCCCCACGTCTCATGATACGGAGCCGCCCGGTGACGCGGACCCCACCATCCTCCACGACCTTTGGCATGGCTTGAACAACGTGTCCCAGCGCTCGGTGCTGGAGGCCTATCACGATGCCGTCCACTGGCTCTCGGAGGCCCAGGCCATGTATGTGCACGGGGTGCTCACCCTGGAACAGCGTGCCCGGGCCGAGGCGCTGTACTTCGATACCTGTGAGCGGATTCAGCCCATGCTCCAAGGGCGCTCCAGGCAGTACCGGGACATCGCCGACGAGCTCGCCAACAAGCTTACCGACAAGTATTTCTGCAATTTTTCGCTGTTTCAGTCGCTGCCGGATATCTGGGCGCTGGATCAGATTTTTCCCATCGCGCCGCTGTCCCGCCTGGAACAGCGGCCCACCCGGCGCGGCGTCATACAGGACCTGACCTGTGACTCGGACGGTCGTATCGATAACTACGTGGACAGCGGCGGTATCGAGAGCACCATGCCTCTACACGAGGTGCAGCCCGGCGAGTCTTATCTGCTGGGGATATTCCTGGTGGGCGCCTATCAGGAGATTCTCGGCGACATGCACAATCTGTTCGGAGATACCAACTCCATTCACGTGGACCTCACCGCCGACGGCGGATATCGCCTCAGCCAGCCGGTGCGGGGCGATACCGTCAGCTCGGTGCTGGATTATGTCCACTTCGACGCCGATGAGTTGGTAACGGCCATCCGCACCAAGATCGACAATGCCGCACTGGGGTCTGAGACCCGGGAGAGCTACGTCAAGACCCTCACCGAGGGCCTCAACAGCTACACTTACCTGGGCCCATAGCCGGGGAGAACCGCGATTCCCGCGCCGCGATAAATTGAGAAAGGCCATGCCCGATATCGAGGCCCACGTGACC
>CAYXAX010000037.1:5480-17660 GCA_964463055.1 uncultured Gammaproteobacteria bacterium
GGCGAGCCGGTGACCATGGGCAAGGGCGACCTGGCCGTGTTGCCCACCGGCATGTCATGTTTGTGGGATATCCACGCGGCGGTGAAAAAGCGCCATCGCTTCGGTTGACCCGGTCACCCCGGGGGGGCGCCGACCCCTGCGGGCGGTGCTTGTGCCGATTGTCTTTTACGTTCAATGAATTACAGAACAGGCGCCGCGTTGCCGATACATATATAGAGTACGCGGGTCGCGATCCGCCAGTGGCATGTGTAACGGCACGGCTGGGAGCGATCACAATACGTGGTTATGGTGTCTAATATATCGGACCCGCCCTCAATCCGTCATATATGTGGGCATTTCTATGAAGCTATTCCGGTGGGTGGGCGAAAGAGTCATTGACTGGCTGGTGCGCGAGGAGGAAATCGCCGGGTCCCCTTTTTGTGATTTCAACCGCATCGGCTTTGAGATTCGCCCGTGCGACGTCTTGTTGGTGGAGGGCCGCAGCCACGTCAGCGACGTGATCAAGACCATCACCCAGAGTATCTGGACCCATGCGGCGCTGTATATCGGGCGTCTCTATGACATCACCGATGCCGGCCTGCGCGACCTGATCATCCGGCACTACAGCGGCGACCCACATGAACAGTTGATGATCGAAGCCCTGCTCGGTCAGGGGACCATCGTCTGTCCGCTGGCAAAGTACAGGGCGGAAAACCTGCGTATCTGCCGACCGCGCGGGCTTTCGTCCCATGACGCGCAGAAGGTGATCGCCTACGCCAGCGGCCACCTGGGCAGCGACTACAACGTGCGCCAGCTCCTCGACCTGGCCCGCTTCATGTTTCCCTACACCGTTTTGCCACGGCGCTGGCGCTCCAGCCTGTTCGAGCGACATGCAGGGGCGCCCACCGAGACGGTGTGCTCCACCATGATCGCCGATGCCTTCGCCTCGGTGAAGTTTCCAGTGCTGCCGGTTATACAACAGGGTGCCGACGGGCACCTGCGCCTGTACAAGCGCAACACTCGTCTGTATACACCGCGTGATTTTGATTATTCACCCTACTTCGAAATCATCAAGTATCCCCTCTTGGGTATCGATGATATCTCGTTGTATCAGCGATTGCCGTGGGATGAGAACGGTATTGTGTGTAATGATAAGGGGGATTGCTATTCCGCCGTAGCGCCTCAGCCGACGGTGGAAATCGCGTCCAACGAAGGGTTGAACAAACCGACACACACGGAGGTGTAAATCAATGCGGCCAACATCACAGCGCTGACCATCCATGGACATACTTTTTCAACTGCTGATCTTTCTGGTCTCCGCCGCGGCGCTGGCCTATCACCGCTCTCCGCTGTGGTTGTGGACATTGGCGATGGGCGGGGTGCTGCTTATATACAGTTATGCGCTGCCGATGTCCTGGACCGTGGTGGTCGCATGGCTGGTCTTCACCGCCGCCGCGATTGTGCTCAATGTCACGCCGATTCGGCGCCGCGTGATCAGTGAACCGGTGCTGCGGCTGTTCCGCGGCGTGGTACCCGCCATGTCCCAGACCGAACGGGATGCGCTTGAGGCAGGGACCGTGTGGTGGGAGAGTGAGTTGTTCAGCGGTAAGCCTGACTGGTACCGCTTTGCCACCCTGGCGCCGTCGCGCCTCAGCCGCGAGGAACAGTCCTTTCTAGACGGTCCCGTTGAGCATCTGTGTGAGATGCTCAATGACTGGGAGATTACCGAGGAACAACACGACCTGCCGCCGGCGGTATGGCAGTATCTCAAGGATCAGCGCTTTTTCGGCATGATCATCCCGCGCCGCTACGGCGGCCTGCAGTTCTCCGCGCAGGCGCACTCCGCCGTGGTCATGAAAGTCGCCGGGCGCAGCATCAGCGCGGCGGTGACGGTGATGGTGCCCAATTCCCTGGGGCCGGCGGAACTGCTGCTGCGCTATGGTAGCGAGGGACAGAAGGAATACTACCTGCCGCGCCTGGCGCGCGGCGAGGAGATCCCGTGTTTTGCACTGACCGGCCCCGAGGCAGGCAGCGACGCCAGCGCCATCCCCGACAAGGGCATCGTCTCGCGTGGACTGTACCAGGGAAAGGAGGTCACGGGTATACGCCTCAACTGGGACAAGCGCTACATCACCCTGGGTCCGGTGGCCACGGTGCTCGGTCTGGCCTTCAAGCTGTACGACCCGGATCACCTGTTGGGGGACAAGGACGACCTGGGCATAACCCTGGCGCTGATCCCCACCGATACCCCCGGCATCACCATCGGCAATCGCCATGCCCCCATGAGCATGGCGTTTCAGAACGGTCCCAACAGCGGCCGCGACGTGTTTATTCCCCTGGACTGGATCATCGGCGGTCCCGAGTATGTGGGGCGCGGGTGGCGCATGCTGATGGAGAGCCTCGCCGCCGGGCGTTCCATTTCGCTGCCGGCGCTGAGTGTCGGCGCCGGCAAGCTGGTATGCCGCGCCACCGGCGCCTACGCGCGGGTGCGCCGCCAGTTTAAGATGCCTATTGGCTATTTCGAGGGCGTGGAGGAGGCCTTGGCGCCCATGGCCGGGTATACCTACATGATGGATGCGGCGCGGATGATGACCGCCGGCGCCGTGGACAGCGGCGAACACCCGGCGGTGGTATCGGCCATGGTGAAATACAATCTCACGGAGCGCATGCGCCACGTGGTGAATCTGGCCATGGATGTGCAGGGCGGCAGCGGCATCTGCATGGGGCCGCGCAATTTTATCGGTCGCCTCTACCAGGCCATCCCCATCAGCATCACCGTGGAGGGCGCCAATATCCTTACCCGCAGCCTGATCACATTCGGCCAGGGGGCGATACGCTGTCATCCCTATGTCCTCAAGGAAATACAGGCGGCTGCGGAACAGGATCAGGCACGTGCCGTGCAGTCGTTCGACAAGGCCATCACCGGGCACATCGGATTTTTCATCAGCAACGCCGTGCGCAGTTTGATTCTCGGTATCACCCGCGGGCGAGGTGTGTTCATCAATGAACCGACACCGGCAAAGCGCTGGTACCAGCGCGTCACGCATATGAGCGCGGCCTTCGCCCTGGCGGCCGATGTCTCCATGCTCATGCTGGGCGGCGCGTTGAAACGCCGCGAGAAACTCTCCGGCCGCCTGGCCGACTGCCTGAGCCAATTGTACCTGGCCTCCGCCGTGTTGCGGCGCTTCAAGGATCAGGGCTCACCGGAGGACGATCTGCCTTTGGTGCAGTGGGCCTGCGAAGACGCGCTGTATACCGCCCAGCAAAGTCTCGACGGGTTAATGAAAAATTTTCCCAACCGCGCGGCTGCCGTGCTGCTGCGTATGGTGGTATTTCCCCTGGGCAGGCGCTACAGCCCACCCAACGACGAGCTGGGCCATAGAGTCGCGCGCCTGTTGATGGAACCGTCCGATGCGCGCACGCGGCTTACCGAAGGCATGTTCCTGCCCACGGACACGCGCCAGCCGTTGGGGCGGCTGGAGGACGCGCTTGAGAAGACACTCGCCGCCGAGGGTGTGGAGGCGAAACTGCGCATGGCGGTTCAGCAGGGGCTGCTGACGCCCATGGAGGAAGAGGCTCTGATCGAGCAGGGCGTTGCGCACGATACCATTACAAGTGGTGAAGCGGAGTTATTGCGGGCCGCCGTCGCGGCGCGCAAGGAGGCGATCAAGGTGGACGACTTCGCCCCCGACTATTGGCACAAGGGGAGTACCCTATGGCACAACAACGCAGCACACGAGCCCGCCGGGGTCGAGACGTCTATATAGTCGACGGCGCCCGCACGCCCTTCATCAAGGCGAAGGGCAAGCCGGGTCCGTTCCACGCCGCCGACCTGGCGGTGGCGGCGGCACGCCCGCTGCTCCTGCGCCAGCCTTTTGAACCCCGGGACCTGGATGAGGTGATACTCGGCTGCGTCATGCCCGGCCCGGACGAAGCCAATATCGCACGCGTCGCGGCGCTGCGCCTGGGCTGCGACAAGGCGGTGCCGGCGTGGACCGTGCAGCGCAACTGCGCCTCCGGCCTGCAGGCACTGGACAGCGCTTACCGCAACATCAGTCTGGGGCGCTCCGAACTGGTACTGGCCGGCGGCGTCGAGTCCATGAGTCACGCCCCGGTGCTGCTCAGTGAGGCCATGGTGGGCTGGCTTGGCGATTGGCGCGGCGCCAAGGGCCTGTGGCCGCGACTGCGCCAGCTGGGCCGACTGCGCCCGGCGTATCTGGCGCCGGTCATCGGCCTGCTGCGCGGCCTTACCGATCCGGTGGTGGGCCTGTCCATGGGACAGACCGCCGAAAATCTCGCCTATCGCTTTCACATCGACCGCGCGGCCATGGACGCCTATGCCGCGGAGAGCCAGCGGCGTCTCGCCGCCGCCCAGGACGAGGCGCGCCTCGTTGAGATCGAGGCCATGTACGACAACCACGGGCACTTATACGAAATCGACGACGGCGTACGCCGAGACACGGATACGGCCAAGCTGGCCAAATTGAAGCCCGCATTCGACCGCAAGTTCGGCGCCGTTACCGCCGGCAACAGCGCCCAGATCACCGACGGTGCGGCATGGCTGGTGCTGGCAAGCGAGTCGGCGGTGGAACGCCATCAACTCCCGGTGCTGGGCCGCATCACCGACAGCGAGTGGGCCGGGGTGGAACCGGCCCAGATGGGATTGGGGCCGGTGCACGCCATGACACCGCTGCTCGGCCGCCACAGACTGAAGATCGATGAGGTGGATTACTGGGAGATCAACGAGGCCTTCGCCGTCCAGGTGCTGGCGTGCCTGGCGGCATGGCAGGATGAAGCATACTGCCGTGATGAGCTTGGTCTGAAGGAAGCCGTGGGGGTGCTGGACCAGACCCGTCTCAACGTGGACGGCGGCGGTATCGGTATCGGTCATCCGGTGGGCGCCAGCGGCGCGCGTATCGTGCTGCACCTGATACACGTTCTGGTACGCAACAACGCCCGGCGCGGCGTCGCCAGTCTGTGCATCGGCGGGGGACAGGGCGGGGCCATGCTGGTGGAGCGGGATTGACGTGCAGACCAGGCGGGGCCCGAAGGACGGGGCGACTGACTACACACAATATTGATGCGCAGAGCAGAGCGAGAGTGTGATGGATGATATAAACACAGTGGTCGATGCGGCTTCACAAGACATGGCCCTGAAGCACTGGCGCATGGAGACCGACGGCGACGGGATCGTGTGGCTGGGCGTGGACAAGGCGCATGCCAGCGCCAATGTGCTTTCCGCTGAAGTGGTGGAGGAGCTGGGACAGGCGCTTGAGGCGATCGCCGTGCGCGCGCCGCGCGGGTTGATCATCCACTCCGCCAAGCCCCAGGGTTTTATCGCCGGTGCGGATGTCAAAGAGTTCACCGCATTAAAGGACAGTGAGCAGGCAATGGCGCTGCTGGCGCGGGCCCATACCACCTTTGATCGTCTGGAGACACTGCGCTTCCCTACCTTGTGCCTTATTCACGGATACTGCCTGGGCGGCGGTTTGGAACTGGCCTTGGCATGCCGTTACCGCGTAGCCCGGGATGACCCGAGCACGCGCCTGGGACTGCCCGAGGTCAAGCTGGGCATACACCCGGGTTTCGGCGGCACCATGCGCGCCGTGCGCCTGCTCGGGCCCATGGCGGCCATGGACCTGATGCTCACCGGGCGCAGCGTGGACGCGCGTCGCGCGCAGAAGATGGGGCTGGTGGATTACGCCGTGCCGGAACGGCACCTGCGGCACGCCGCGCGGACATTGATTTTGACGCAGCCCACGCCGCATCGGCCCGGGCGTTTGGCGAACCTGGTAAATCACAATATTGCCCGTCCCTGGGCGGCGCGTCTGATGTACCGCCAGGTTTCCGCCCGTGCACGGCGCGATCATTATCCAGCCCCCTATGCGCTGATCGACCTATGGCAGCGATACGGCAACGACCCGCGCGGCATGCTGGCACAAGAGCGCTTATCGGTGGCGGCGCTGATCACCGGCGCCACGTCACAGAACCTGGTGCGGGTGTTCGCCCTCCAGGATCGGCTCAAGTCTCTGGGGCGCAAGGACGGCATCGCCGTAAGCCATGTTCATGTGGTGGGCGGCGGTGTGATGGGCGGTGATATCGCAGCGTGGTGCGCGCTTCAGGGTCTGCGGGTAACGGTGCAGGATCAGAATCGCGACGCCCTGGCGCGGGTAGTCAAGCGCGCCAATGAACTTTTCCGACAGCGGCTCAAGCAGCCGCGCCTTGTCCAGGCCGCCATGGACCGCCTTCTGCCGGATGAGCGCGGCATCGGCGCGGCGCGCGCCGATGTGGTCATCGAGGCCATCTTTGAGAACGCCGATGCCAAACGCGCCCTGTACAGGGATATCGAACCGCGCCTCAAGCCCAGCGCCGTGCTGGCCACCAATACCTCGAGTATCCCCTTGGAGGAACTGGGCCGGGACCTGGCGCGCCCGGAACGCCTGGTGGGCCTGCACTTTTTCAATCCGGTGGCGAAGATGCAGCTGGTGGAAGTGGTCAGCAGCGACAATACCGCTGCTGAGACGATCCAACGGGCCGCGGCATTCGCGCGTCTCATCGACCGCCTGCCGCTGCCGGTGAAGAGCACGCCCGGGTTTCTGGTCAACCGGGTACTCATGCCGTACCTGTTGGAAGCGGTGACACTGGCCGAGGAGGGGGTGCCGGTGACGGCCATCGACGCAGCCGCCGAGGCGTTCGGCATGCCCATGGGTCCCCTGGCGTTGGCCGACACCGTTGGCCTCGACATCTGCCTGTCCGTGGCAGAGATACTCGCCCGCCATTACGAGGTGAGCGTACCCGCGCAGCTGCGCCGCATGGTGGAGGCGAAACACTTGGGCCGCAAGAGCGGTCGGGGGTTTTACACCTACAAGGCCGGCCGGCCCAAGCGGACCAGGTTGGACAAGGGGTATACCCCGCCGCCGGATATTGAACAGCGCATGATCTACCGGTTGTTCAATGAATGCATGGCGTGCCTGCATGAAGGCGTGGTGGCGGACGCGGACCTGCTCGACGCGGGCGTGATATTCGGTACCGGTTTTGCGCCGTTCCGCGGCGGACCCATGCATTATTCATATCAACAAGGCATGGCATATCAACTCAAGGTGCTGGGGGTATTGGAGCAGCAATATGGTCACCGCTTTGCGGCAAACGAGGGTTGGCGAGACGCAGGCCAAACCGGTTGACGACGCCGGCGAGGACGTTGCCGACATCCTGCCGGCGCACGGGATAGAGAGCCTGACCGGGCTGTTTCAGGCTCGGGTCAGACGCAGCCCTGATGCCGCCGCCTACCACTACTACGACGAGCAACTGGCGTGCTGGTCATCCCTGACCTGGAAGCAGATGGCCCGGCGTGCAGCGGCGTGGCAGATGGGCCTGATACGCGAGGGACTGCAGCCGGGTGACCGCGTCGCGATAATGCTGCGCAACAGTCCCGAGTGGGTTATGTTCGACCAGGCGGCGCTGGGTCTGGGGCTGGTGGTGGTGCCCCTGTACACCAACGACCGACCCGACAACGTGGCCTATATTCTCCGCCATAGTGGGACCCGGCTACTGCTGGTGGAAGGCGAGGAACACTGGCAGGTCATCCAGGCGGCGTGCCGCGACCTGCCGGATCTGCGGCGCATCGTCACCGTGCAGCCCGGCGCGATTCTGGACGATGACCTGTTGTGGCACGCCCCTGCCTGGCTGCCCCGGCAATCCGCCGATGCCGGCCTGCACAACCGGGCGCGCAGCGCCGATCTGGCGACCATCGTCTACACTTCCGGCACCACGGGCAGGCCCAAGGGCGTGATGCTCAGCCACGCAAACCTGCTGTGGAATGCGCGCAGCGCCCTGCATACGGTGCCCGTCTATCCCGGCGATCTGTTCCTGTCGTTTCTTCCGCTGTCCCATGCTCTGGAGCGCACCATCGGCTATTACCTGCCGATGATGGCCGGGGCAAGTGTGGCGTACAACCGTTCCATACCGTTGTTGGCGGAGGATCTGATTGCCGTCAAACCCACGGTAATCATCTCCGTGCCGCGGATTTTCGAAAGGGTAGCCATCAAAGTGCAACTGCAGTTGGCGAAGAAGCCGCGTACGCTGACCGCCCTCTTCAATGCCGCGGTGAACACCGGTTGGCAGATGTTCAACTACCGCCAGGGGCGGCGTGAACGTCCCCCTTCATCGTTGTTGTGGAAGGCCTTGGATTTCGCGGTGGCGCGGGGAATCCGCGCAAAACTGGGCGGACGCATCAGGGTCGCCGTATGCGGCGGGGCACCGTTGCCGCCTGAGGTGGGCCGGTTATTCATCGGTTTGGGCGTGCCGATTATTCAGGGTTACGGTATGACCGAAGCCAGCCCGGTGGTATGCGCCAACGCGCTGACCCGCAATGATCCGGCCAGCGTGGGACCTCCTTTGAAGGATGTTCAGGTACGCATCGGAGAGGGACAGGAATTGCAGGTCAAGAGTCCCGGCGTGATGCTGGGCTATTGGAGTGACGCCAGGGCGAGCGCGGCCGCCATCGATGAACACGGGTGGCTGCACACCGGGGATACCGCGCGTATCGACAACGGTTTTGTCTATATCACCGGGCGTCTCAAGGAGATCGTAGTCCTGTCCAATGGTGAAAAAGTCCCCCCCGGGGATATGGAGCAGGCCATTGCGCGGGACCCGCTGTTTGAACAGGTGCTGGTAGTGGGAGAGGGACGATCCTATCTAGCGGCCTTGGTGGTGGTGGACCCCGGCCAGTGGCGCAGCTGGGTCGTGCAGCTGGGGCTGGACCCCGATGTGCCGGGTATCACGGAAAGCGAGCAGGTAAAGACCGCGCTCATGGACAGGATTTCACTGCAACTGCATGAGTTTCCCGGCTATGCGCAGATCAGGCGGGTGGCCGTGATGGCAGAGCCGTGGTCCGTGGAGAACGGCCTGCTCACACCCACCATGAAGCTGCGCCGCCGGCATGTCCTGGAGCACTTCGCCGCGGTGGTGTCGAAGCTGTATGAGGGGCACTAACTGACTCGGGTCGCAAGCCACAGGTCGCAGGTCTCAAGTCGGGGATTCAAACCACGAAGGAGTTTGTGATCTGAGACTTGCGACCCCCAAACAAACCCGAAACTCTTCTCGGAGAGAAGTCTATGAACACCGATGACAACGTACAACTACCCGACGCCCAGCCAACCCTGCGGGTGTTGGCGACCTCCACCAATACCAACGCCTCGGGGGATATCTTCGGCGGCTGGGTGATGTCTCAGGTGGACATCGCCGGGAGCATCACCGCCTATCGCCGGGCAAAGGGGCGGGTGGTGACGGTGGCCGTTAATTCCTTCCAGTTCCGCAAGCCGGTGTTCATCGGCGACCTGATCAGCTGCTATGCCCAGGTGACGCGGGTCGGACGCACTTCCATCACCGTGGATGTGCAGGTGTACGCCGAGCGCGATCGGTTACAGGTGGAGTGCATCAAGGTGACGGAGGCCACCCTGACCTACGTGGCCGTGGACGGTGAACGCAAGCCCCGTGAAGTCCCGTCAGTGACGTGAGCTCCGAGTTTCAGTAATGATTGGGGTCGCAAGTCACAGGTCGAAGATCGTACCCAACTCCGATGTCCATATTACCGATTTGAGACTTGGGACCTGCAACAGGTGCTATGGGTTTACCCCCGTATCTTGGTCGCCATGAACTTGATGTTGTTTTTGTGCAGACGCGTGGTGATTTGGCGCAGCTTGCCGGCATTGTTGTATGGGCCGATGACCACGCGGTGCCAGGTCTCATCGCTGACCTTGACGGTATAGATATCTGCCTCGATGCCCAACAGGGCGAGACGGGCTTTGACCCTGTCCGCGTCGGACAGGTTTCGATATGAACCCACCTGCAGGGTGTAAGTGCCGTGATCGTCGATCGTGTCGCCCTCGCCGGGAGGCGGGGATCCACCGCTGTCGCTGTCGTTCTCGGGAATAAAGACTTTGATATTGGGGAGCATGGTGTAGAAGTCGTAATGGGGTTTTTCCGGCGCCTGTTCCTCGGACGCCGTGTGCTTTTTGGGCGTGGTATTGTCCGTTTTTGCCGGGGCCGCCACGGTGGTCTGCGGCGCCTTATTGTGCTTGCGCATATTGTGGTACAGAAATACCGCCGTCACGATTGCGGCCAGGCCAATGCCGATACCGCCCGCCATGAGGTATTTGCCCCATGGTTGCTCGCGGCGCTTGTTGTTTCTTGTCGCCTGGCGCTTGCGGGAAGAAGACATGGATTACATTGTTTCGGGCGCTGAGACGCCGAGCAGTCCGAGGGCGTTACGAAGTACCTGTCGGGTGGCGGCGATCAGGTTGAGACGCGCGTTGCGCAATGCGTCCGACGCCACCAGAAACTGATGTGCATTGTAATAGGTATGAAAGTCGGTTGCCAGTTCCCGCAGGTAGTGGACGAGCTGGTGAGGCTCGTAGCTCAGCGCCGCGGCCTCGATCACCTCGGGATAACGCGATAGTGTGGCTATGAGCTTCTGTTCGTGTTCTTCCTCCAGCAGGTGCAGGTTATCATTTCCCGGGGACTGTTCCCATGTCAGATGTTTCTCCTCCAACTGGCGCATCACGCTGCAGATGCGCGCGTGGGCATATTGCACATAATAGACCGGGTTGTCGTTGGACTGTGATTTGGCCAAGTCCAGGTCGAAGTCCATGTGCTGCTCGCATTTACGCATGACATAAAAGTAGCGCGCTGCGTCGTTGCCCACCTCACCGCGCAGTTCGCGCAGGGTGATGAATTGACCCGAGCGCGTGGACATCTGCACCTTTTTCCCGCCGCGATACAGGTTGGCGAACTGCACCAGCAGAACGATCAGTCGCGAGGCGTCATACCCCAGGGCGGACAGCGACGCCTTGATGCGCGAGACATAGCCGTGGTGGTCGGCGCCCCATATATCGATCACACTGTCGAAGCCGCGCTGCATCTTGCCGGCATGATAGGCAATGTCCGAGGCGAAGTAGGTGACCTGCCCGTTTTCGCGAATCACCACACGGTCCTTCTCGTCTCCGAAGGCGGTGGAGCGGAACCACCACGCGCCGTTGTCCTCATAAAGGTGACCGCTTGCCTTGAGTTGGTCGATGTAGCGCTGTACGCTGCCGTTCGCGGCCAGGGTACGCTCCGAAAACCACTCGTCGTAAGTGACGCCGAATTCCTCAAGATCGTTGCGGATATCGTCCAGCATCACCCCCAGGGTGAGATCGAAAACCGTCCCATAGTGCGCAGGTCCGAGGAGCCGCCGCGCACCCGCCACCAGGGCGTCGATGTGGGCCTCGTTGTTCTCCTCCGTGTCCGGGGGGGCATTGGCGATCACGTCGGCGAACGGCCGCATCAGCTTGGTGCCCTGTTCATCGTGCAGCCGGCGTGCGATGTCATAGATGTAGTCACCGCGGTAACCACGCTCCGGGAACACCACGTGTTCTCCACCCAGCTCCAGGTAGCGCAGCCACACGCTGGCGGCGAGAATGTCCATCTGACGCCCGCTGTCATTGACGTAGTATTCGCTATGGACGTTGTAACCCACGGCTTTCAGCAGGTTTGCCACCACGGAGCCGTAGGCCGCGCCGCGGCCGTGGCCCACGTGCAGCGGTCCGGTGGGATTGGCGGAGACGAACTCCACCTGCATGCGGTGGTTTGCCCCCACCTGGCTGCGGCCATATGCCGCGCCGGCGGCGAGGATATCCCTGACCACCTGCTGATAGGCACCGGGGGGGATAAAGAAATTGACAAAGCCCGCGCCCGCCACTTCCACCTTGGTCACTTGCGGGGAGCTCGGCAGCGCCTTGACCAGTGCATCCGCCAGTTCGCGCGGCTTGCGCCCGGCGGCCTTGGCCAGTGTCATGGCGACGTTGCTGGCGAAATCACCAAAGCGCTTGTCGCGTGTCCGTTCAACAACGATCTCGGCGGCGGTTTCGGGGGGCAGTGTCCCGTCCTTTTGCAGTCGCAAAACGGCCCGGGTCAGGAGGTCTACCAAGTGATCTTTCATGATGGCAATACGATGTCGACGTCTCTGTTCAGCAATAAAGGTGAAGGACATTGGCGCGCGCTGGTATGCCGCCGTCTCCTGTAACCACGTTGCATTGTGTGCCCGTGCATCATAGTAATTCCATGGGGTCCACGTCCAAGGACCAACGCACGCGCCGTGCGTCCGGCAGTGCCTCCAACCGGGGAATCCAGTCGTTCAGCAGACGGTGCAGGTGATTGCGTTGC
>CAYXAX010000038.1:0-17588 GCA_964463055.1 uncultured Gammaproteobacteria bacterium
TATGGAAGATGTTCTCCTGGTACATGTTCACGTCCACCATCTGGTACTGGCGCTTAGTGTCTCGGGACAGGTAGTTCTGAATAGAGTTGATCTTGTGGTCGATGAAGTGCTTCTTGCCGCCGATGTCGCGGGTAAAACCGCGTACCCGGTAATCGATAATGACGATGTCCGACTCGAAGCTGTGAATCAGGTAATTGAGGGCGCGCAACGGCGAGATGCGCCCGCAGGTGGACACGTCGATGTCCACGCGGAAGGTGCTCAGTCCGCTGTCGGGGTGGCTCTCGGGATAGGTATGTACGGTAATGTGGCTCTTGTCCAGGTGCGCCACCACCGCGTCGGGCAACGGGCCCGGCCCCTCGGTGCGTGAGATGCTCTGAAACGCATAGAGTTCCTCGGACACCAACATGGTCACGCTGGCGCCGATGGGATCATAGTCTTCGTGGGCGATGTTGAGGATAGTCGCGCCGACGATATTGGCCACGTCCGTGAGAATACTGGTCAGCCGCTCGGCATTGTACGCCTCATCGATGTATTCGATATACGCGCGGCGCTGTTTTGCCGTCTTGGCGTAGCAGATGTCGTAGATATTGAAGCTGAGCGTCTTCGTCAGATTGTTGAATCCGTGAAGTTTGAGCTTCTTGTTTATCGGCTTTAGCATCATCGATATCTTGATACCCTATGACACTCGAATGGAGGTAACTGACTGTCCCGGCACAAATAAAAAAAGCGCCACCGTCCGAATACCACAGTGAACGCATTCTCCCGATATTATCGCCCATCCCTTTGCGGTGCGCAAATACTTTGGCCCCAGGACCGTGTGCGCCGGGCGCTGGGCGTCACATGGGCCTGAGCCCGCTCAGGCACTGCCCGCCAAGGGCGGATGATAGATGATCTGCACGGTATTGCCGTCAGGGTCGCAGCAATAGAAGCTGCGCGCGCCGTCCCGATGGGTGCGCGGCGCGGTCTTCATGGGTACCGAATGCGCCTGCAGAAATGTGTGCCACTGGTCCACCTCCGGGGCCGTGCGCACCACAAACCCGATGTGATCCAGACGCTGATGAGCGCCGGGCTGTATATTCGCCGGGACACGGTGCAGGGCCAGGTTGTCCCGTCCCGAGGTCAGGTAGACATTATCCGCGTCCGGACGCCACTCCACCGCCATGGCGAGCAGATCCACATAGAACCGTTCGCAGTCCTCGAACGCATTGACCGCCAGGGCCACATGGCACAACCCCAGGGTAAACCGCGGGCGATCCGGTGCGGCGCTCACGGCCGCGCCCGCCCCGTGCCGACGTCGCCGCAAGCAGTCATGACGCCGTACCGTCGCTGATCTCATAATCGTGGGTGATGTCAGCCACCTTGCCCAGCATGATGGTGGCGGAGCAGTATTTTTCCGTGGACAGGTGGATGGCCCGTTCCACGGCGGCCCGGTCCAGTCCATTTCCCACCAACCGGTAGTGCACGTGGATGCGTGTAAACACCTTGGGGACCTCCTCGGCGCGCTGGGCCTCCACGGTGACCTCGCAGTGCTGCAGTGGCTGGCGTGACTTGCGCAGTATGGACACCACGTCGTAACCGGTGCACCCGCCCATCCCCAGCAGGAGCATCTCCATGGGCCGCGAACCCAGGTTGCGGCCGCCGCCGTCGGCGGCGCCGTCCATCACCACCGCGTGGCCGCTGCCCGTTTCGCCCACGAACATGGCCCCGTCCACCCATTTGATCACCGTCTTCATGGCCTGCCACTCCTCGATAAGAATTACATATTTTTCCAACCACGCCGATAACATAGCTGACATTGTTGGACCCGGTCTATGCCGGGAACCTGGGACTCAACCGGTCATTGGAGTAAATAATATGACAACGAGCCTCAAACGTGCGACGAATCCCACGATCGAGCGTTTTTTGGCCCACTGTCACCGCCGTCGCTATCCGCCCAAAAGCGTGATTATCTACGCCGGTGATACGCCCGATGTCCTGTATTACATCATCTCCGGTTCGGTGACGGTGCTCATCGAAGACGACGAAGGTCATGAAATGGTCCTGGCCTATCTCAACGCCGGCGACTTTTTCGGCGAAATGGGCCTGTTCGACGAACAGAAAAACCGCAGCGCCTGGGTACGCGCGCGCTCCCAATGCGAGGTCGCGGAAATCACCTATCCCAACTTCCGCGGCCTGGCCACCAAGGACCCGGAAATCCTGTTCGCCCTGGCGTCACAGATGGCGCTGCGCCTGCGCCGCACCAGCGGCATGGTGGGTCGGCTGGCCTTCATGGACGTTACCGGCCGGATCGCGCGTACCCTGCTGGACCTGTGCAAGGAACCCGATGCCATGACTCACCCGGACGGCATGCAGATACGCATCACACGCCAGGAGCTTGGGCGCATTGTCGGTTGTTCACGGGAAATGGTCGGGCGGGTTTTGAAAAATCTCGAGGTACAGAACCTCATCACCGTCAAGGGCAAGACCATCGTGGTCTTCGGCACCCGCTAGCCGGGCGCAGTAAAACTACGCCGTCACCCTCGAAAAAAGGCGGGGACCCGGAGGGGTTTAGACGACACCCCGTCGGCTCGTCGCTGGATTCCCGCTATCGCGGGAATGACTAAATTGAAGACTCTACATCAAACCCCGCCGAAACCCGCTCCCAGGATCAGAATCTGAAACCCATCCCCATGGAGACCACCGGGGAGTAATAGGCCCGGTCAATCAGCGTGGTCAAATCGCCGTTTTTGAGATAATCGGCGATGGTCACCTGCGAACCGCTCACGTTGCTGACACCCCAGCGGTTGTCCGCGCCAGGCTGCACCTCTACACCCACGTCCACGGAGAAGCTAAGCATGTTCTCTCTGCCCATGCTCTGCCCCCAACCGATGCCGAAGTACGGTGTGGAGCGACCCAGGTTTATGCCCTCCCCCTGGACCGGCATGAATGAAGGCCCCACCGCAAAACGCCCGCGGGGCAGAATGCGCTCTTCGTCACTGTTGACGACCAGCCCACCCGTGGTGCGAAAGCCACTGCTGAAGGGGTGCCAGTCAAACAATGCCGACATGGACGAGGAACCCAGATTGATGTCGTAAAAGACGTCACTCCCCAATTCGCGGAGATCACTGTACGCCGGCACCCGGGGCTGCCCCGCACCGGGCAGCATGACACCCGGGGCCTGGAGCCGATCAATCCCCAGGGACAGATTCACGCCGCCGGCAAGCACCGACGCCGCGTTGCCCATTAGCAACACTGCCACCACGCCGTTGATCACCGCTCTCATCGTCATCCCTCCCGACATCCAGGACATCTGGACGTACAAATGTACTACGCGGGCGGCTCCACATCAAACAGCGCAGCCAATTGCCGCCCCGGGTCGTCCGCCTTCATAAATGCCTCACCCACCAGGAAGGCATTGACACCATGGGTGCACATCAACGCCACATCATCCCGGGACAGGATACCGCTCTCGGTGACCACCAGGCGATTGCCGGGAATTCGATCAAGCAGATCCAGCGTGGTCTGCAGGGTGGTCTCAAAGGTATGGAGATTACGGTTGTTGATGCCGACCATGGGTAGATCCAGCATCAATGCCCGCGCCAGTTCGGCGCCGTCGTGGACCTCCACCAGCACGTCCATCCCCAGTTCCAGGGCGAGCTGCGACAGCTCCACCAGGTGGGCATCGCCCAGGGCGGCGACGATCAGCAGGATGCAGTCGGCCCCCGCCACCCGGGCCTCGTACACCTGATAGGCGTCGATCATGAAATCCTTGCGCAGGACCGGCAGGGTGCAGGCACTGCGCGCGGCCTGCAAATCCGGCAGGGCCCCGTGGAAGAAGTCCGTGTCGGTCAACACCGACAGGCATGCGGCACCGTGGCGTTCGTAGGCGGCGGCGATATCGGCGGGCCGGAAGTCCTCGCGCAGCACACCCTTGCTCGGCGAGGCCTTTTTGATCTCGGCGATGACCGCCGGCCGCCCCGCCGCGATACGCGCCTGCAGCGCCGCGACGAACGGACGTACCGGCGGCGCGGCGGCCACCTGGGCGCTCAGTTCACGCAACGGACGGGCGACCGCCGCGGCGGCCACCTCTTCCGCCTTGCGGCGCAGAATCCTGGTCAGTATCTCTGGTGATGCGTCAGGTGCCGGCATGAAAAGATCAAACTCTCTCTTGCGGCGTGCTTACGCTGAGGACGCCAGTTGGTTCGTCATTACCTTGAATGCCTCAAGGCATTCCCGGGCGCGCCCGTCGGCGATCACCTCCCGGGCCAGGCGTATGCCATCTTCCATGGTCTCGGCCACGCCTGCCGTGTGGATGGCGGCCCCGGCGTTGAGCGCAACGATGTCACGGGGCGCGCCGGGCGTGTTGTCCAGTACGCGGGTAAGCATGGCGACGCTGGCGGGGACGTCCTCCACCACCAGGTCCGCCAGGGTCCCGCGGCTCAATCCGAACTGCTCGGGCGTCACGACAAAGGTTGCCACACTGCCCTGCTTCAATTCCGCCACACGGGTGGGGGCGGTGATACTGATCTCATCCATGCCGTCTTCGCCATGAACCACCAGCACGTGGCGGCTGCCAAGACGGCCCAGTGTCGCTGCCATGGGCGCCAGCCAGTGGTCGCTGAACACGCCGATGACCTGGTTGGGCGCGTTGGCGGGATTGGTCAGCGGACCCAGCAGATTGAATATGGTGCGCGCGCCCATTTCCCGGCGCGGGCCGATGGCGTGTTTCATGGCACCGTGGTGTGCGGGGGCGAACATGAACCCCACGCCCACCTCGCGGATACAGCGGGCCACCTGTTCAGAGTTCAGGTCCAGGCGCACCCCCAGGGCCTCCAATACATCGGCGCTGCCGCAGCGCCCGGACGCCGAGCGGTTGCCGTGCTTGGCGACGCGGGCCCCTGCCGCCGCCGCCACGAAGGCACAGGTGGTGGAGATGTTGAATGTACCCATGGCGTCGCCGCCGGTACCGCAAGTGTCCACGAGGTGATCTGCGTCCACCTCGACCCGCGTAGCCAGCTCGCGCATCACCCGTGTCGCGGCGGTAAGTTCGTCGATGGTCTCGCCCTTCATGCGCAGACCGATAAGAAACCCGCCGGTCTGGGCCTGGGTGGACTGGCCGCCCATGATGAGGTGCATCACGGCGGTCATGTCCTCCACGGTCAAATCGCGGTTCTCGGTGACAGCGCGGATGGCCTGCTGCATGTTCATGACATGCGCCTGCGGTCACGGCATGGCAGCGCCTCGTTCACGCCGGCTGACCTTCGAGAAAGTTTTTCAGCAGTTCATGGCCGAATTGGGTAAGGATGGATTCCGGGTGAAACTGCACCCCCTGCACGGAATACTCTTTGTGCCGCACGCCCATGATCTCATCGACGCCGCCGTTGCCGTCGCGGGTCCAGGCGGTCACCTCCAGGCACTGGGGCACGCTGGTCTTGTCAATGACCAGGGAGTGATAGCGGGTGGCCTCGAACGGATTGGCCAGGCCTTTGAACACGCCCTGATCGGTGTGATAGATCATAGAGGTCTTGCCGTGCATGACATTGCCGGCGCGGATGATACGCCCGCCGAAGGCCTGGCCGATGCTCTGATGGCCGAGACATACGCCAAGTATGGGTACCGTGGCGGCGAAGCGCTGGATCAGCGGCACCGAGATACCGGCCTCGTTGGGCGTGCACGGGCCGGGCGAGATGACGATGTGGGTAGGCGCCAGCTTCGCCACCTCATCGAGAGCGATCTGATCGTTGCGATGCACCGCCACCTCGGCGCCCAGTTCGCCAAGATACTGCACCAGGTTGTAGGTGAAGGAATCGTAATTGTCGATGACCAGTATCATAACTATTCTGCCGGCGGAGACTTAGTCAGGGGCCTGCTGCGCCCGCACCACGGCCTTGAACATGGCCCGGGCCTTGTTGCGGGTCTCTTCCCACTCCATGGCCGGCACCGAATCGGCGACGATGCCGGCACCCACCTGTATGGAAAGTATACCGTCTTTGATCACCGCGGTTCGGATGGCGATGGCCATGTCCATGTTGCCGTTCCAGCCCAGGTAGCCCACCGCGCCGGCATACACGCCGCGCTTGACCGTTTCCTGCTCGTCGATGATCTCCATGGCGCGGATCTTGGGCGCCCCCGTCAGGGTGCCGGCGGGAAAGGTAGCGCGCAGCACGTCCATGGCGCTCTTGTCCGCCACCAGGCGTCCGGTGACGTTGGACACGATGTGCATGACGTGGGAGTAACGCTCGATCACCATGCGCTCGGTAACATGGACACTGCCCACTTCGGCCACGCGTCCCACGTCGTTACGCCCCAGATCTATGAGCATGAGGTGCTCGGCACGCTCCTTGGGATCCGCCAGCAACTCCTGCTCCAGGGCCTTGTCCAGCTCGTCGGTGGCGCCGCGCGGGCGGGTGCCGGCGATGGGGCGCACGGCGATCTCGCCGTCCTCCACGCGGGTCAGTATCTCCGGTGACGATCCGACGATGTAAAAGTCCCCCAGATTCAGGTAGTACATATAGGGTGAGGGGTTGAGGCCGCGCAGGCTGCGGTAAACATCCAGGGGACGTGCCTGCAGCGGGATGGAAAAGCGCTGGGACATGGCCACCTGCATGACGTCGCCGGCGATGATGTATTCCTTGATGCGGTCCACCGCCGCCTCGAACGCCGGGCGCGGCATATTGGAGGTGAAATCCTGTTCCTCGACGCGGCTACTCGTGACCGGCCGGTCGTAGGCCAGGCACGCCTGGTGCAGCTGCTCCACCAGGTCCGTAAGACGCCGCTGCGCCTTGTCCCAGGCCTGCGCGTCGCCGGGATCCGCGTGCACGATGACGTATACCTTGCCGGCCAGGTTGTCATACACCACCAACTCGTCGGAGACCATGAGCAGGATATCCGGGGTCTGCAGCGGATCGGGATTGGGGCACCGGGCCAGGCGCGGCTCGATGTAGCGTACCGTGTCGTAGGAAAAATAGCCTACCAGCCCGCCGTTAAAGCGCGGCAGACCGTCCAGCTCCGCCACCCGGTAGCGCTGGTGGAATGCCTCGATCCAGCCCAGCGGGTCCTGTTCGTGATGGGTCTCCACGGCGGTGCCGTCCCGCTCCACCGTGATCTCCCGGCCTTGCACCCGCACCACCGTGTGGCTGGACAGGCCGATGATGGAATAGCGTCCCCACTTCTCCCCACCCTGTACCGACTCAAACAGGTAGGTGAAGGGGGCGTTGGCCAGCTTCAGATAGATGCTCAGTGCAGTATCCAGGTCGGCGGAGACCTCGCGCACCACGGGAATGCGGTTATAGCCCTGGGCTGCCAGGGCGTGAAATTGCTCGTTCGTGATCATGACCATAAAGCGGCAAGTTTAACAGGATGATACCCCTATTATCCCATTGTACGCGCCGTTTCTGGAGGGTGGTTACGGCAGGCTTAATCAAATAAACCGGGCAGCTCGGCCAGGGAGTGGATCACCGCATCGGGACCGGCGGCACGGATATCGTTGCCGTGATTGTAGCCGTAATCCACGCATACCACCGGGAAATCCGCCGCACGGGCCGCTTTGACGTCGTTCTCGGAGTCGCCCACCATGAGGGACTGGGCCGGCGTCACTGAGAAAAACTCGGCGGCGTGACGCAGCGGCAGGGGGTCGGGCTTTTTACGCGGCAGGCTGTCGCCGGACAGGATCAGGCCGAACACCGGACCGATGCCCAACTGCTCCAGCAAGGGTTCGGTAAAGCGCGCCGGTTTATTGGTGACACAGGCCAGCTGCAGTTCCATGCCGCGCAGTGCCTCCAACCCCTCCCGGACGCCCGGATACAGGCGGCTGCGCACGCACAGGCGTTCGGCATACAAGTCGGAGAAGATGCCATAGGCCTTTTCATAGAGTGTCGGGTC
Source organism: uncultured Gammaproteobacteria bacterium (assembly GCA_964463055.1). Taxonomy (GTDB): domain Bacteria; phylum Pseudomonadota; class Gammaproteobacteria; order CAWJPQ01; family CAWJPQ01; genus CAWJPQ01. The sequence goes on from CAYXAX010000038.1 coordinate 7,861, forward strand.
CGGTTCGCCGTCCATGCTGTCCAGCAGGGCGCGCTTGACCAGGCGCGGCGCGCCGTTGCCGATCCACTGGCGGGCCTTTTCCTCGCCGCGCGCCGGCATGCCCAGGGCGACCATCATCTCATCCATGCAGTCTGCGATGTCCGGGGCGCTGTCCACCAGCGTCCCGTCCAGGTCAATCAATACCATTTTTGGTTTGCTCAATTCCATGTCGTAGACTTCATGTTTTCGCAAAATATTCATGCTGGCCCCGCAACGGCAGGGCTGGCACCGCCAGTACTATTCAATAAAGTTGTATCTCAGGAGGTCTTTACTTTCGCCAACTCGGCGCGCATGGCGGCGATGGTGGCCTTGTAATCCTGGGTGCTGAAGATGGCCGACCCGGCCACGAAGGTATCGGCCCCCGCCGTCGCGGCCTCGGCGATATTGTCCACCTTGATCCCGCCGTCTATCTCCAGGCGTATATTGCGTCCACTGGCGTCAATCAATTTGCGCGCCTCGCGCAGCTTGTCCAGGGCCGAGGGGATAAATTTCTGGCCGCCGAAACCGGGATTGACCGACATGAGCAGGATCATGTCGACTTTGTCCATGACAAACCGCAGGTGGTCCAATGGCGTGGCCGGATTGAAAACCAGACCCGATTTGCAACCGCAGTCGCGCACCAACTGCAGGGAGCGGTCGATGTGCTCGGTGGCTTCCGGATGAAACGTGATATATGACGCGCCCGCCTTGGCGAAGTCCGGGATGATCCGGTCCACCGGCTTGACCATGAGATGCACATCGATCTCGGCGGTGATGCCGTATTTGCGCAGGGCCTCGCACACCACCGGCCCGATGGTGAGGTTGGGTACATAGTGGTTGTCCATCACGTCGAAGTGCACCATGTCCGCGCCGGCGGCCAGAACGCGCTCCGCTTCTTCTCCGAGGCGGGCGAAATCGGCCGATAATATGGAAGGCGCAATCTTGAAATCCGGCATAACTGAAGTCCCCTAATTTGTTTCACCGCGCACAAAACTATGTCACGGAATTTGCATCTATATTCTAAATGGAAGCCGGGCATGCAACGTCACCCGCGCGGTTTGAACACCCTGCGCGGCATAGACCCGGGTGATTTTCAGCGAGCCGATAATGTAACCGATTTGCGAGGCAGTTGCACATCAACCTGGAACAGCCCTCTATCATCGCCATGACGCACAAAATAGCCATTCTATTACTATGCGTTTTCTCCGTCACCGCGGCCCAAGGCGCCGATGTGACGCCCGAGAAACGCTGGTCCGACCTGCTTGAAAAGCACATCACTCAGGGACAGCCGGTATGGCTGCAGACCGACAAGCAGCAGAAAGTCTTCGCTATCTATACCGAGGATCGTACCGGCAAACACAACGGCGCCGTCATCATCCTCCACGACATGGGCCAGCACCCCGATTGGCCCGATGTGGTCAGACCGTTGCGTGAGGGCTTGCCTGACCACGGCTGGTCCACGCTCTCGGTACAGATGCCGGTCCTCGGGCGCGATCAACCCATCGCCAAGTACGGCCCTCTGTTCGATGATGTCGCCCCGCGCCTGAACGCCGCCATCGCCTTTCTTAAAACCAAACAGGCCGGCACCATTGCGTTGGCCGGGTATGGCCTGGGGGCGGCCATGGGCGCCGCCTATCTGGCGGCCAACCAGACGTCCGGGGTGCAGACCTTCATTGCCATCAGCATGGGCGTGCTCAATGGCACGGGGACGGACCCGCGCCTGGACACGACAAAATCCCTGGAAAAGATCAAGCTGCCGGTGCTGGATATATTCGGCAGCCGTGACTTCACGTGGGTTGTCGATACGGCCTCGGATCGTGCCGCCGCGGCGCGTACGGCGGGGGCCAGCGCACAGCGGCAGCAGGACCTGAACCCCTACAAACACTCGTCCACCGCCGAATCGCCCTTCACTCACCAGTCCGGCTACATCTCCTACCGCCAAATGTCGGTAACGGGCGCCGATCACTACTTTACCGGCCTGAGCGATACCCTGGTCAGGCGTATCACCGGCTGGCTGGATAAAAACGAGGCAACCCCGACAGTCGCCGGGAAATAATATTCGAGCGGGAAAGTGACCTAAGGGCTATTTACCCTCCCCCGCCGGGCGGGCCGAGGTGGAGGGGAGTGATAATAAAGCTGACGGTCGCAGGTCCCAGGTCGAAGGAAATATCTCGTTGATCCCCCTCATCCTATCCTTCTCCCTGGGAGGGAGAAGGGACACAATAAACCCGTCGGAGAATACTTCTCTCCTCTGCGTCCCGGGAAGGGCTGGGGTGAAAGGGAGTAATCAGGTCGAGTTCATAATCTAACCCGAAACTCGCAATTCGGAACTGTTTTACCGACCTGGGACTTGCGATCTGCGAGGCGCCTCCCCCTCTCCCTTTCGGGAGAGGGGGAGATAGCCTTATTTAGCTCTCGCTCTTGGCGGCTGCCTGTCCGCGGTCCTTTACGGCTGCGTCGCTGCTGCTGCGCAGCAGCGGATAGGTTGTGAACTTGTAGTTCTTCAGCGACCACCAGATTGCGGCCCCCGCAGCGCCGAAGCACAGCAAGGTCACCACGATATCGAATCCCGAGGTCATGGGCAGGTGGTAGTACTTGGGATCCACGGAACCCGCGATCCAGGTATACCGCTCCAGCCACGTACCCACGACAATGAAGCACCCCACCGTCACGATGACCGGCGGATTGTGCCGGTTGGGCGTCAGTATCAGGGTCAGGAACGGCACGATGAACTTGAACACCAGGAAGGTCCACCACACGCCCTCCAGTCCCTCATACATCATGTTGCGGTAGCGGTCCATGTCGGTGGGGAAGCGCTCGTACCAGTAGATGACGTACTGAGTAAAGTACAAATACGTGTACAAAATGGTGAAGGCGAGCATCATCTGCGCCAGGTAGTTGTATACCTTGGGCTCGAAAGGCTTTGTCAGCTTGCCCGACTTGTCTAATACAAACAGGAATATGACGAAGAATGCCAGGAACATGTGGAAATTGCTGATGAAGTGGTAGGGCGCGTAGGTGGCGCTGTGCCAGTCGGGGTACATGGTCATCTCGAAGTCCCACGCCACCATGCTGCCATAGATGAAATAAGCGAACGGAATCAGCAGGGCGATGTTGCGGAACGTCCTCTGGGTCTTGTAGGACGGATCCACCTCGGTAAGCGACTGATACCTGATGAACAGGAAGTAGAGGGTGCCCATGGCAAGATAACCGAGTATCTCCCGTGCGGCGAGAAAGTTGAAATTCAACCACCCTGGCACGTGTCCGATATCCTCCGCGTGGGTCAGAAATCGCTCATGGGCGGGTTTATGGGTCAGCCACCAGAACGTACTGTCCCCGTTAAAAAGCAGGATCAGCAAGAGCACCCCGGCGAGGGGATACAGCACCGCCAGGGCACATGCGAGGTGGCGAATCTGAAAGCGCCATTTACCGTTGGCCAGGTGCAGGACCGCGGACAGTGTCACACCGTTCAGTCCGAGATACAGGATGACCAAAAAATCCGTCGTCAGGACCGACCAGCTGCCGAAATTCTCCATTGTGCCCCTCTGCCCTATATATATGGTTTAGTTAGTGTGCACGCGTTCTGTATCACTTCGCCGACGCCGTGCGTTGCTGCATTTCCTTATGGATCTGCGCCACCACCTTGGCGAAGTCTGTGATCGGCTCCTTGGCCAAGGCGTGCTTGACGTAATTGGCCACTTCCCAGCGCTCCTTCACAGTCAGGTCGTTCGCCCCGCGGTGATCCGGCCGCGCCGTGGGCACACCGTAGGCCGGCATGATGTAGCTGCCGAACGAAGCGGTACCGAATACCCAACCGATGGTCAGAGTCTTTTGCACATAATCATCGGTCAGGTTGATGGCGCCGATCTTGGGGCTTACCGGTGAGCTGGCCTTACCATCCAGGCCATGGCAGGCGGCACAGTAAATCCGGAACAGCTGGCGACCGCGGGTCAGCGTCTCAACGGTAACCGGTATAGGGCTCTTCAGAAACTTGGCCTGTTCGCGGTTGTGGATTTTGGTGGGGTAACCCATGACCGGCACCGACCGTTTGGGATAGGTATACATCACACCCTCTTGAGGCTTGATGCTGGGTTGGTTGGCCAAGTCCGTGGACCATGGCCAGCTAAACGCCACACTGGGTACCGCAATCAATACACAGACAGCCAAAAACGCTCTCATTTACCCACCACCTCTTCGCGAATTTCAAGGACATTGTGTCTCTGAAGATGTGACTTTACCCCCTGGAACGAACTCTCCGAGAGGTTATCCACCAGCACGCCCACCTGATCGAGGCTCACCTTCTCGCTGTAGAGCCCCTTGACGGGGCGCATCAGCTTGGCACAGATAATCAGCCCAGCCAGAGTGAACAGCACGCTGAACAGAATCAGCATTTCATAGGTGGGAATGAAATCGGTGGGCAGCGGCACCACCGGCTTGCCGCCCTGGGGCTGCACCAGGAAGTTGGACTGCGCCGTGGACAGCAGGAAAAACCCGAAGGTCACGCCGCAGGTACCGCCCACCAACGTGAACCGGCCTATCGGCGTGGTGCGGTGACCGAGTACCTCTTCCATGGCCGGATGGGGTGCGATGGCCGACAGGACACTTATATCCTTGACCTTGGCGCCGGGCACCTTGCCGTCGCGAATCTCGGCGATGGCCTCGGCGGCACCCTCAAAGTCTTTGAATAAACCGAGAATACGGTGCTTACTCATTACCCTCCTCCTTCAGGATCCGATTTCGAGGCCGCCGGGTGCAATCCACCGTGCCCGCCACCTGTCAACGCATAGGCAGGCAGGGTCATGGGCGGCGCATCCTCGCCGGTCTTGCGGTGATAGACCATTTCCTTCACTTCGTACATGGACATGGACGGTATGACCTTCACGAACACCAGGAACAACAGGCCGAACCAGCCGATGCTGCCCAGCACGATGGACCACTGGATGATGCTGGGCCACTCCACCTTCCACGCCGTGGGCTCGTAACCCAGGGACAGGGTGGGAGCGATGATCATATAGCGTTCTTCCCACATGCCGATGTTGAAGATAATGGAGATGATGAACATCAACGGCAGGTTACGCCTCAGCTTCTGGAAGCACAGGGTAAACGGCAACACCGAGCCGATGAACATCATGGACCAGAACACCGGGGAATACGGTCCGGTAAACTTGGCCCACAGAACCTCCTTCGACGCCACGTCATGACCGTACCATGCGGAGGCAAACTCGATCAGGTTCAGATAGGTCCACACCATGGCGATGGCGAAAGTGAGCTTGGCGTTCTTCTCAAAGATCGCCAGGGTCATGTACTTCTCCCAACGGAAGAAGTGCCGCAGCAGGATGAACAGGGTCATGATGCCCGCGCAGCCGGAGTACAGCGCACCGGCCACGAAATAGGGCGGGAACGTGGTCACGTGCCAACCGGGGTTCCATGACGCGGCGAAGTCCATGGACACGATGGAGTGCACCGACACCGCCAGCGGAATCAGGAAACAGGCCATGATCATGTAGGCCTTGCGGAAGTGCCGCCACTGGGTATCCGTCCCCAGCCATCCCAGTGACAACACGGTGTATAGCTTTTTGCGGAACCCGGTAGTGTTGTCGCGGCAGATGGCCAGATCGGGAACCGACCCTATGTACAGGAACAGCGCCGAAGAGGTCAGGTAGGTAAACACGGCGAAGGCATCCCAGATCAGCGGTGATCTGAAGTTGGGCCAGATGCCGCGATCACTCAAATAGGGCAGCGTCCAATAAATGTTCCACAGGCGGCCCACGTGAATCACTGGGAACAGCGCGGCGGTCATGAGTGTAAACGTGGTCATGGCCTCGGCGAACCGGTAGATGGGTTTGCGCCAGTCGGCCTGCACGATATGCAGAATGGCCGACAGCAGCGTGCCCGAGTGGCTCATGCCGATCCAGAACACGAAGGTGGCGATGTACAAGTCCCACATGTGGGGCCAGTTTATATTCGAATAGCCTATACCGTTGTTGTACTGGTACACCTCGCCGGTGACGGCGATGCTAAGCAGCAGCACGCAGACGCCGACAGCTACCCAGTAGGACCAGCGCGGGTTCTGAATACTGTACAGAACGTCCTCGTTGATCTTGGCCCACTCGATATTTTCATCGATATCTTTAATGTCTTGCTTGTCTAGATAATCCGCCACTGTCCTTTCCTACCCAATGTGTGTTGTTTTATCTATATCCAAACATGCGCCGGTTGCCGCAGGGATGCCTATACTTCCCGCACCCGCTCCAGCATCATCACGCACGGATCGGTATTGAGCGCCTCTAGTACACGGTAGCCGCGCAGGTCGGGGTTTTCCTTATCTTGGTATGCCTTGCCTATCTGCACCTGGTGCTTGCTCCATAGCTGCGCCACCTGGCTGTCGGGGTTCAGCATATCGCCGAATGAGATGGCGCTGGTGGGACAGGTCTGCTGGCAGGCCGTCTGGAACTCCCCGTCTTGCACCTTGCGATGCTCCATCTCCGCCTTGTCTTTGGCGTTGCGGATACGCTGCACGCAGAACGTGCACTTCTCCATGATGCCCTTGTCGCGCACCGACAGGTCGGGGTTGAGCTGCAGGTTGAGCGGCGCCGGCCAGGAGTAGTCGTAATAGGAGTAGAAGTTGAAGTAGCGCAGGCGGTACGGGCAGTTGTTGGAGCAGTACCGCGATCCGATGCAGCGGTTGTAGACCTGGGCGTTGAGTCCGTCCGGGGTGTGGTAGGTGGCCAATACCGGGCACACCGGCTCGCATGGCGCGGCATTGCAGTTCTGGCAGTTCATGGGCAGGAAGCTGGCGCCGTATACCTGATAGTCCTCCAGGTCCTCGGTGCCGTCCGCGTGCGCCTTGGTCAGTTGCGGCTCATCCCAATAGCGCTCGATGCGCATCCAGTGCATGGGCTGGTTCTTGGCAAAACGGTCGGCACCCACCGTGGGCAGGTTGTTTTCCGCGTAACAGGCCACCGCGCAGGCGTTGCAGCCAATGCACTTGTTGAGGTCGAAGGCCATGACCCACATGTGCTCATAGTGCTGGAAACCGCCGTGTTCCTTGTCGGCGCGGTACCTGCTCCAGTGATGGAATAGATTCTTAAATGACATGGTGATCATCTCCTTCCGTCTTTCGGTACTGATCGGCGGTGACGGTGGCTACCAGCTTGCGACCAACCTGGATGTCAGAGCCGCCGAACTTCACCATCTTCATCTGCTTGTCGGATTTGCTGATCTTGACCCGGGTGCTGAACAGCGCCAGCTCGCCGGTCTTTTTGTCCATGTCGGGGCCCAGCACGTCCATGGGATTGACACCGCGCCCCTTGGCATAACGCCCGTACTCGGTGTGCCCCTGCCCCATGGGCACGGCCACCGCTTCCGGGTGAATACCCTTATAGACGAACACCGGCGCCTCGACCTCGCCGAATTCTGACGCCACGTGGACCACATCGCCGGTCTCGACGCCGATCTTCTGCGCTGTCTTGGGATGCAGCTCCACCCACGAGCCCCATACCACCTTGGCGATCTGATCCGGCGCCTCCTGCAGCCACGGAATATTGGCGTGGCGCCCATCCCACAGTCCCAGGCGGGCGCTGGGAATCAGCGTGTAGGGATAGCTGGTGTCCGTCTTGGCCGCGGGCAGGCTGACCGCCAGCGGCGCGGCGTTGACCTGCAGCGAACGGGGTGCGGTCTTCACCGACAGCAGTCCCTTCTGCAGCGTCTCGTTCCAGAAGTCATCGTCGCTCTGACCGCCTTTCATGTCCGCCGGCAGTGTGGCGAAGGCGCTGCGCAGATAGGCATAATAGTCGGCAAACGTCTTGTAAGCCTGCACGTTGCGCGCCTTCAACATGCTCAACAGCACATCGCCGATACCCTTCGTCCCTTTATACAACGGCTTCATCAGCGGCTGCTGCATGCTGATAACACCGTGCTGATGGGGCTGATAGGCCGGCACATGAGTACCCCAGTCCTCGTAGGCGAAGGACATTGGAATAACCAGGTCCGCCGACATGGCTGTCTCGTCCGGGAACCAGGTGAAAGCCACCTTGAACGGCACGTTGTCCCTCAGATTCTCAGCCAGGCCCAACGCCTTGGGCGCGGTGAACACCGGGTTGGTGTTGTAGAACATGACCACGTCATATTTCTTGTTCTTGACCCCGTCGGCAAACCTTGTCAGATCCCTGGTGGAACCCTCTTTCGCCATCAGCTGCGGGAACGGGAATTCACCGCTGGAGACGATGGTCTTGTTCACATTGCCGAGCAGGACGTTGAGCATCATGGCGGCGGCGGCGGCCTCGTAGCCGTGTACCTGGGCCTGGGTGGAGGCACCCGCGATGACCAGACTCGGTGCGCGCTCGTTGAGCAGCTTGGCGATCTTCTCCAGGTTCTTCATGGGAACACCGGTGCTCTGCTCCACGTTCCCCGGGGTGTACTGGTCTAGCTGGCTCACCACAGAGGCCGGGAGGCGGGACTTATCCGCGCCGTACTTATTAATAAGCAGGTAGACCAACCCCATGGCGACGGCGCCTTCCGTGCCGGGGCGCGCCGGCACCCACAGATCGGCGTTGCCGCCGGTCAGCGTCATCTTGGGCTCGACCTGTATGAGCATGCCGCGATCACCGGTACGGAACTCGTGGTACATGCGGGAATAATGCACGGGAGAAACGGATGCCCCGACGATATCGGCGCCGAAGGACAATACCAACTTGGCCTTATCGATGCGGTAATGGGGGTAGGACTCGCCCAGCACGTCGTTGTTGAGCTGTGACCACACCGCGTCGTTGACCACCTCGTGAACGAAGTGATTTTTGGAATCCATGGACTCCAGGTGCGCATTGAGCAATACCGCCTGATGGCCGCTCACCGTCCCGGTCACCCACGCCACGCGCTCGCCGGAGAGATTGGCCGACTTACCGGTCTTCTGTTCCAGGGCGCTCCAGGCCTCATCCCAACTGACCTCCGTCAGACCGCCGCCCTTGCGCATCATGGGCTTTTGCAGGCGATCCGGGTTGTAGTGGGCCTGCAGTCCACCCTGCCCCATCTGGCACAGCTTGCCCTGATTGACAGGTGACTCGGGGTTGCCCTCCGCCTTCAATATGCGGCCCTCACGGATACGGCCGTAGATACCGCACGCGGCGGCGCATTGGGGACAGGTGGAGGCGTAGTAGACGCCGATGCCCGGAATGACCCACTCTTCCGGCAGGACATAGGAAGTCACCTCCTCTACGCCCTGCTGCAGGGTAACGGTGGACGGCAGGTCACAACCCGCCAGGGCCGCGCCGGCACCGCCCCACCCCATGATCTTCAGGAATTGTCTGCGATCGATCTTGTTCATAGTTCACCACCCCACCACTTGCTGTGGTTAACTCGGCACGACAGCCTCACATTCAGGTCAGACATGGCAGCACTCTTTTCTCTTCTCATCAGACGTGACACTTCCAGCAGTCGAACGGTCCGCCATTGGCCTCGTGGCAGCGCCGGCAGAAACCCATGTTGAGCGGCTTCACCTTCCTGTCGGTGACCATATCCTTGACCTTGCCGTGACAGAACGCGCACACCTCATCGGCGTTCTCCACTTTCATGCCAGGGTTGTCGAAAATGAATTTTCTCAAATGCTTCTGGTGCGAGAAATGCACGAAATCGGGCAAATCGTTGACCTTCTTCCACGGCGGCGGCTCGCCCTTTTCCCAATACTCGGTGAGTTTCTTGATCCTGGGCTTGTC
>CAYXAX010000039.1:0-17331 GCA_964463055.1 uncultured Gammaproteobacteria bacterium
AAAACGGTGTTCGTCATCATGATGGAAAACGCGTCGTGGAGCGACATCAAGGGCAACTCAAACGCCCCTTATCTCAACCACGAGCTGCTACCCGAGTCCTCATACGCCGAGGCTTACAGGGGACCGCTGGGCGGCAACCTGCACCCCAGTCTGCCCAACTACATCTGGCTGGAGGCGGGGGATAATCTGGGTATTCGCGACGACGCCGCGCCCGCCCGCCATCACCTGAAGACCCCGCTGCACCTGGTTACCCTGCTGGAGCGCGCCGGTGTGTCGTGGCGTTCCTATCAACAGGGCATCACAGGTGATCGCTGCCCGCTGACGTCGCGGGGCGCCTACCAGCCCAAGCACAACCCCATGATCTATTTTGACGATGTCACCGACGGCAACAAGTCCGCGGCGAAACGCTGCATCGAGCACGTCAGACCCCTGGCCGAGTTGCGGGCTCACCTGAAAAGCGGCGGCGTGGCACGCTACAACTTCATCATCCCCGATCAGTGCAACGACATGCATAGCAACTGCGCCCCACTGCACAACCGCATCAGACAAGGCGATGAGTGGCTGCGCACGTGGATACCGCGCATCATGGAATCATCGGCCTACAAAAACGGGGGCGTGGTGTTCATCACCTGGGACGAGGCCTGGTTCTCACCGTTGTCCTGCCCGCGGTCGAACTGCCCCATCGGCATGATCGTCCTGTCGCCCCTGGCCAAGGGCGGCGGCTACAGCAACACGATTCCCTATGACCACAGCTCAACGCTCAAGACGCTGCAGGAGATCTTCCGCGTGAGGCCGCTGCTGCGCGCCGTGGGCGAGGCAAACACCCGCGATCTGCGCGATCTCTTCAATGATTTCCCTTAGCCTCCGTCAGCGATACCCGTCACCACGTCATGGACGTCCGCCCGGGCGCGGCGCTCCCATGCGTCGCTCCAACCTCACCAACAACCGCGCCAAGGCGGTACCTCCCAATACCCATGCGATAGATACACCCACCGCATCGGCGGCCATGTCCAGGTACTCGAAGTCGCGGTAGCCGGAGGCCAGTTGGGCGTACTCCATGAACACGCCCAGGGCCACGCACAGCATTCCCACCCGGACGTGCGCCGCGCGGTGATATAACTGCATGAACCAGCCCATGAGTACGCAGTAGCTGAACATGTGTCCCAGCTTGTCGCCATCATGCATGGGTATCTGTATAGGCGTCGGAGTCAGTGAGCCATAGACAATCAGCGCTACGAGCAGCCAGCCGATCGCCTGCCACAGGTTAAAATATTTCAGGGATCGCCGTGCTACCCGCAAAAGGCCCGCCTCCTCCATAGAACCATAAAAACTGCGTGAACAGTGTTGTCCCCGCCTTGACTTCAAAGCGCAGAATTCTCCAGTCACACGGTGATATTGACCTAAGCCGGCGTCTTTTGCCGGTGGGGTAGCCGCGGAAGCCGCCAGGCTATCGGCGTCAGGCGCCGGCGTTGATCTCCTCCACCGGCCACAGCCGCGCCGCGCCGCGCACCCCGCTGGCGTCACCGTATTTGGGGGGCAGCAGCGGCGTTGTCACCAGATCCGAAAACACATAACGCTGCCACTGCCGCGGCACTTCCTGGTAGAGGCGCGCAAGATTGGACAGGCCGCCGCCGAGCACGATGACATCAGGGTCCAGTACGTTGATGACGGCGGCCAGCGCACGCGCCATGCGATCGACATAACGGGCCAGCGCGGCCTCCGCTTGTACGTCACCGCGCCGGGCCGCGGCGTTGATCTCCAGCGCGGACAGGGGTTGCCCCGACACGGCGTGATAGTCGGCCGCCAGGCCCGGCCCGGAAAGGAATGTCTCGATGCAGCCGTGTTTCCCACAATAGCAGGCGGGCCCCGGGGATTCCTGGCCCTTGGGCCACGGCAGGGGGTTATGGCCCCACTCCCCTGCCACGGCATTATGGCCGGTAATGACCCGGCCATCGATGACGATGCCACCACCGGTACCGGTGCCGATGATGACGCCGAATACCACGCCCGCGCCCGCCGCCGCGCCGTCCATGGCCTCGGACAGTGCGAAGCAGTTGGCATCGTTGGCCAGCCGCACCGGCCGCTTCAGCACCCGTGCCAGGTCTTCGCCGAGGGGTTTGCCGATCAGGCACACGGAGTTGGCGTTCTTGATCACACCCGCTGCCACAGAGACAGCCCCCGGCGCGCCGACACCGACGCGGGCGGTAACACCCAGATCCGATTCCATGCCGGTCACCAGCGCGACGATGGTCTCGAGAATGGCGGGATAATCGTCGCGCGGCGTGGCGACGCGGCGGCGCAGGACCTCCCTGCCGTCGGCATCGAGGGCCAATGCCTCAATCTTGGTCCCGCCCAGATCCACACCGATGCGCAGTGGCGGGCGGATGGAGTCAACAATGGACTTCATGTCCCCTCCTTCACGATGGGGGATTACCTGGCGTGCGCATTATGCGCTGTCGCACCAGCCGTGTCCATGTGCCGCCGCGCCGTGTCCAGGTCGCGGCACAACTGCCGCGCCGCCTGGAGCAGGCGCGGCGTGGGGCGATTGATGAGGTCAGCCGGAATTGTAAACAGGTTATGCATGCGTACCGCGTCCACCGTGGTCCAGCTGCGCCAGCGGTTGAACACGTCGCGGTGATTTCCCACACGCACCCCCGCCACCATGGCCTGTGGATCGGCCGCCACCACCGCCTCCGGCGATACCGAGGCGGACAGCGGCCGCAGGCCGGCGAACACGTTGCGGCCGCCGCACACGGACAGCAGATGGCTTATAAAGTGATCACCATTGACCGTCATCACCGGTCGGTCCCATACCTGATAAAACACAGTTACCGGCGCCGAATCGCGGTATCGGCGGCGCAACCTGTCCAAGCCGTTGCTGAACGCTGCAGCGGCGGCGCGCGCGGTCTCCCCGGTACCGGCAAGGCGGCCCAGGCTGATAATGTCCGCGGCGATATCCGTCAGGGCACGGGGCTCACTGATGTAAAGGGTCAAGCCTAGGGATTTCAGGCGCGCCTCCGTATCACCGCTGAGGCTGCTGTGCCACGCTACCACCAGGTCAGGCTTGAGGGACACGATGCGTTCCATATCCAACTGGGCCGCATCGCCGATGCGCGGAATGCTTTTCGCTGGCGGCGGGTAATCGCTGTACCTGACCGTACCCACCACGCGGTCACCGGCGCCGGCGGCGAACAGCAGTTCAGTGATGTGGGGCGCGAGACTGATAATACGCCGCGCCGGCGTATCGAGAGTGACGGCGCGACCCGCGTCATCGACCACGGTCACGGCCGCCCGCAGGGGGCCGGACCACAGAATCAGGACAAACAGAAAATAAACGGACAGGGACGGGACGGAGGCGTTACACACCATGGCAGAGCAGTACCGGGGTACCCCGCTCCTCCATTCGGATCCGCGTCACCCCCGCGTTTTGCACCTGAATGCGGTACATGTTGGCGAGCGGTATCGCCAGGATATGACATAGAATGGCGCGGATCACGCCGGCGTGCCCCACCACCAGGGCGTGGTTACCGGAATAGGCCCGCAGAAAATCCCTCCAGCCGTCCACCACCCGGTCATAAAAGGCGTCCAGGGCCTCCGCGCCAGGGGGGCGGTTGTGTATGGGGTCCTCGAAAAAGCGTTGGAAGCCTTGCGCATCCTGCTGCCGCAGCTGGTTCGGCGAGCGGCCCTCCCATTCACCGAAACCCACTTCCATGAACCGTTCGTCCAGTTGCACCGGTATTTCCATGCGCTCTCCCAGTGCCTGCGAAAAGCCGGCGCAGCGCTTAAGCGGCGAACTGACGATGGCATCCCACGGCCCCTTGCCTTGGACGGCATCCCACATCTGCTGCCAGCCCTTTTCGCTCAACGGATCATCACGCTGGCCGCGGTAGCAGCGTCCGCCTACCGGCTCCCCGTGGCGAATCAGGTCGATCAATATGGCTGTCATCGGTCCTTTACCGCGTTTGGTGATTTGTGAATGAATCTCAGGCAAGTCATGAACGTGGTTCAATGAATGCGATCATAGCCGGCCGCGGACCGGCCTCAAGCAGCCAGCGCCAGCAGTAGGATGATCGCCAGCCACAACCACGTGGTACGCACCACCAGGCGCAAGGCATCCTTGACGGCATCCAGGGTGTACGCCCTGCCGCCTTCAGCTGTTTCCCCTTCCGCGCCATCGGGCAATTCCAGCGCGCCGGTGCCGCTGGCGATCAGCACGCCGTCGTTGCCTGATACCCAATTGTCCGCCCAGTCGAAGGCCCGCATCTGCCAGCGGTAGCGGGCCTGGGAAAAACTCCCCATCAGGGCATAGGCCCACGCCGTCAAGCGTGACGGCAGCCATGCCAGAATGCCGTGCAGGCGCTGGGCGGCGTCCTTGAAGCCCTCGCTGAAGTCCTGCTCCCGATCCGGGTCTTTTATCAATTCGTGACTGAAGCGATACAGGACGGCGCCCACCGGGCCGAGGATAAAAAACCAGAACAGGACAGCCAGAACACGCGTGTTGATTTCGGTCAGTACGGCCTGCACCACCGCCTTGTCCAGCGCCTGGGCATCCCTGGGCGGCTCACCGGTGATGAACTCCGCCGCCGCCGAGCGTGCGCCCTGGAGGTCCTCCCGGACCCGGGCGTCGATATAGGCCTCCACCTCGGGATTGAGACGCCTGGGCCCGAGGCAATAGACCAGTACGACAATGGCAAAAATCAGTGCCAGCAGCAGAAAGACGTGAATCAGCACGGCGTAAACAAGGGCGACGACCGCCACCACCGGCGCCATCACCAGCAGCACGCCCAGCGGGCCGTTCAGCAACTTGTTTTCGTGGACCTGATCCCCGACCCAGCCGGCGAGGCGCGTAAACCACCCGTAGTAGCGCAACGCGCGGGTTTCAGTGTAGTACAGGTCGATGAGCAGCGCGATGATAATGGCGAGCAGATTCATTTATGGCGTAGTCCTCGTCATGCGGTGTCCGGCGTCTTCACCAGGCCTCGGAAGTAACGCCAGTCGAACGCCGGGCCGGGATCGCTCTTGCGGCCCGGGGCCACATCGCTGTGCCCGGCGATGCGGTCCATCGTAATGTCTGGATAGGCCTGCATCAACAACCGTGTCACCGTCGCCAATTCCGCGTACTGCACATCCTCGTAGGGAACCGTGTCACTGCCCTCGAGTTCGATGCCGATTGAAAAATCATTGCAGGACGGCGCGCCGCGGAAGCTGGACTCGCCTGCGTGCCATGCCCGCATGTTAAACGGCACGAACTGCGTGACAGCGCCGCGGCGATCGATCAACAGGTGTGCCGACACCCGCATGTCGCGTATTCCGGCAAAATAGGGATGCGCCTTGCCATCCAGGGTGTTGGTGAACAAGGCGGCGATCCACTCCCCGCCGAACTCGCCGGGGGGCAGGCTGATGCCGTGCACGATCAATAAATCAATAGCCGTGCCGGCCGGCCGCGCATCGCAGTTGGGCGACGGTCTGCGGCGCACGGGTTCCAGCCAGCCTGTTGTTGTATCCACCCTCATAGTCTTTTCACGGGCCAGCACAGTGTACATGAATAATGATGGCGGCCAAATAGCGGCAGCTGTTGGTTCACGCCGATACCGAACGCCGGGCATGGACCGGCGAACAAATGATACACGCTACCCGCCACCGCCACATGACCCGGGATACCGCCCGGATATCCGGATGGTATCCCGATGATCGACACACCGAAGCTGAAGGCGGACCCTCCTTGAAATATGGCCCGCCACGTTTCGCAGGCGGTCACTGATGCGAAAGCAGCGTTCCCAATACACTACTCTCGAGGCAACCAGGATACGGCAACAGCCATGGCGCCACCCGTCGGGCCGGCAAGATCATCGGCGCTGACCTTGGAGGCAATCACACCGGTCGCTTTGCGGTTCCACGAGGGACACATACGGCTCTCGCCGCGGCTGGTCAATGCGCAATGGGTGAAACTGGGGGTAATCCGCGGGTATACGAGCATTGCGGGGAGGGCATGCTCGCAACGAGTAAGAACGAATAAGGATGTCGCGACGAGGGGGCCGGGCGGTCTGCCAGGGGCGAAAATTTCCGCCCCTGGACAAAGCACCATCCATCCCCCTACCCACACTGGGGGATTTGTATACATATCGAACATACACATTATATATATAGAGTCGGGATATCTTCGCGTATTTGAGCGCGTCTGAGGCCATACTGGAGGCACTAGACGCTGTCTATGTTGAACAAGGCACCATGGTGAGGTATGTTCGTATTCAGCGATTCTATTGATTATAACAATGGGCCACCCGGCACCAGGGAGCGGTGGCAAACAGTATTCTGTATCGTGGGGTCCTGTGCCCGGGGGGTATCAAGGGCATGGTTTTCTTGTCTCGTATATTCATTTCTACCCGCTTCACCAATAGTCTGGCGAAGGGGTGTGTGCTGCTGTCTTTGGCGGTTGCCGCTCCGGTTTCCCATGCAGCGGCCGTCGCCGGCCACATCACGCTCCTCAATGCCGACTTTGCGGGCGTCAATGTCACCATCAGCGGTCCCCTCTCCACCAGCGCAAGCAGTGATGACAAGGGTCTCTACAGCTTCTCGGACCTGCCCGCCGGGAAATACACCATTACACCCAGCCTGCAGGATTACGTCTTTGATCCCGCCAGTGTCACCGTAACACTGACTTCCAATCAACAACAGGAAGAAGACTTTCGCGCATGCCATGAGGGTGAGGCACTCACCGGCACGCTGTACGACACGGCGACCTTACGCCCGGTCCCCGGTCAGACGGTCACCGTGGAAGGCCTGACGGCCACCACGGGGGCGGACGGCACGTACAGCATTGCAGGTCTCACCTGCGGCACGCATATTGTCACTGCCACCGTACCTACGGGCTATTTCACCCTCAAAAGAAATGCGGATTCATTCATCTCATGGCTGGGGGATATCGGCATTACGCGCCTGGATTCCGTGTTCGGCCACGCCGCCAACTCGTATTATGCCGGCCAGGGCGTGAATACAGCCACGGGCAATTACACCCTGCAGGCCACCGACATGACCCTGCCGGGCATCGGCATGCCGTTTGAGTTCAAACGCACCTACAACTCCCAGGCGGCCAGCGCGCAGAACGCCGTGGATGGGCCATTGGGCTACGGCTGGACCGACGCTTACAACCTCTACATAGAGATCGACGCGGATACACTTGATGCCACCGTCCACCGCGGAGACGGCCACAGCGAGGTATTCATCAATCGCGGATCGGCAGGTTATTTCCCGCAATATGGCGTCTTTGATCAGTTAACGCAAGAGGCTAGCGATGGGTCATTCACTCTGACCGATCAAGGCACCACCTATCACTTCACCGACATCAACGGCCGGTATCTCCTCCATACCATCACCGACCTGCACGGCAACACCATCACGCTGACGTATAATTCAGGCCTGCTGACAACCATCCGTGACACCGTCAATCGTGATTTCACGGTGTCCAACGACAACGCCGGCCACATCACCGAGATTACCGGCCCGAACGGCCGCACCGTACAATTCGCCTACGACACCGTCGGCAACCTGACCGATGTCACCGATACACTGCTAAATACCACCCATTATGATTACGACGGCCAACACCGTTTGACCGACGTCATCGACGCCCGTCACGTAACCAGTGTCCGCAACCACTACGATACGGACCTGAATGCCGTCGACGCCCAGTATGACGCCAAGGGCGCGCAGACCCGCTTCTCCTATGATCTGCCGCGCGGGCAGACCATAGTCACCGACCCCCTGATCAACTCGAATACCTTTGGATACGACCTCGAGTTGCGCGCCGTCGGCATGATAGACGCAAACGGCAACATATCTTACCGGGGTTATGACGCGGACGGCGATGTGAGCTTCGTGACCGACAGCAACGGCCACACCACCACCTACACCTATGATCAAATCTACCGGGGAGTGCTGCGGAAGATCACCGATGCCCTGGGGAATGAAACCACCATCAGCTACAACGGCAACACCAAAACCATCACCGACCCGCTCGGACACCAGACCACTACGACATTCGACTCACAAGGCGATATTACAGATACCACGGACGCAGCAGGCGATGAACGCATCTATACCTATAACACCGGCAATGGACAATTGACCGGGGGCACCATCCCCGAGACTGCCGGCGACCGCAGTTTCAGCCTTGCCTACGACCAGGAGAATATCTCTTCGCTGACGGATCAGGCGGGGAAAATTTTTACATACACCTATAATAGCTATGACGCGCTCGCCTCCATCACCATACCCAATGTCGGCGTCATGAACCTGACCCATGATGCGCTTGGCCGAGTCACATCACTGGGCATGTACGGTTGGAGCTACGATGCCGTTGGAAACCTGACCCTGGTCACAAAACCCGACAGTGGAACCATCAGCAACACATTCGACAACCTCAACGACCTTACGCAGGTCAGCTCCGGCGCCACGACGTATCAATACCAATATGACGACAACGCAAATCTGACCCAGATAAAGGGAGATACACTTGGCATTGAGACCTACACCTATGACAGCCTGAACCGCGTTGCCACCGCCACCGGACCGTTCGGGAATTCGGTGAATTACGATTATTATCCCGGCGGCTATGTCAAAACCCTTATTTACCCCGGCAATAAACAAGTCGATTATCAATATGACGCCCTGGATCACCTGACCGCCGTCACCGACTGGCTGAATCAGACCACGACCTACTCCTACGACGCGGCGGGCCGGCTGGAGAACATCCAGTACCCCAACGGCGTCGTTTCGACCTACACCTATGATGACGCCGACCGCCTCACCGGCCTGACCCACACGGGGCCCGGCGGCAAGACACTGGCCTCCTATGAATTAACCCGGGACAATGCCGGCGACGTCGCTCAGGAGGTACGTGACGAGCCGCTGCTGCCCATCATCGCCGCCGTCCAGGATCATGACTACGCCTATAGTGGTGATAACCACCTTTCCAGCATAGACACTGACAGCAGCGCTGTCAGCGTAGGCGTTAACGGTGACACCACCGCTCTCGGGACTTCCCGGTACAGCTACGATTTCCTTGGTGATCTGACCCAGGTCGTGCGCGGCGATACGACGATGACATACAAATACGACGGGCTGGGATTCCGCCGCGTGCGCGATGTCAACGGCACGGAAACCCGTTATATCCTGGACGTCGACATCGACCCACCGCGAGTGCTTGCAGAGACCGATGCGTCCGGAAAGATCACCGCCTATTACGTCTACGGCCTGGGCCTCGTCTCACGAATCGACGCCGCGGGTGACACTCATTTCTACCACTTCGATACCCATGGCGATACCGTCATATTGAGCGACGCAACCGGCAAACAGACGGATGCCTATGCCTACGGTCCCTATGGGCAAGAACTCAATCATCAAGGGACGACTCCCAATCCATTCACCTTCCTGGGCCAATTCGGCGTCATGGACGAGGGCGACGGACTCTATTTCGCGCACAAACGCTACTATGCGGCGGACCTCGGCCGGTTTCTTACCCGGGATCCGGATATAAAATTGACACTCACCGACAGCCAGTCTTTTGATTTATATACTTACGGGAAGAACAACCCGTTCATCAACAGGGACCCCTCGGGCGGTACACCGGCCGCGGCAATCAACGGCACCACCGAGGCGCCACGACAGCATGGCGTTAAAAGCTTCACCCTGCCATCCGTGACTGTCCCATCGGTGTCAGCGGAGTCATTGCCATGGCGATAAGGCTCTGGTCATACGCAGCGGCAATTTTGACATTCGGCCTCGCCCTTGCCGGTGCGTGCCAGCCCGCCTCAGCCGCCACCGTGGTATATACCTATGACGGGCTGCAGCGCATTAAAGGCGTCGATTATGACAACCAACAGGCGACCATCACCTATACCTACGACGCCGCCGGCAACCGAACGCACCAGGGGGTGACCGTCGCGGATCGCCAGGACCCCGTCCTTACCATCACCTCACCCGCTAACACCTCGCCCCCTAACGGCACCGTAACCACCGGCAGTGAATTCACATTTTCCGGTACCGCCACTGACCGCAACACCGGCGACAGCGGTATCGCGTCGATCACCATCAACGGCCAACCCGTGGTCGGCGGCGCGACAAACAACGGCACACAAACCATCGGGTGGTCCCTGACCCTGCCGCTGGAAATCGGCGACAACACATTTACGGTAGTGGCGACTGATCACAGCTACGGGGGCAATCAGGCAGCCCAGATACTGTCAGTGGGCACGGACAGCGACAACGACGGACTGCCGGACGCGTGGGAGATGCAGAATTTCAATGATTTGACTACCGCCGATGCCACCACGGACAGTGATGGGGACGGTTTGCCGGACATTCAGGAATATGCCCATCACACCGACCCAAACAATCCGGACACGGACGGTGACGGCTACAGCGATTACGACGAAGTCACCTACGGCAGCAATCCGTTACTGGCCACCGATACACTGGACAGCCACCGCCCGTTCACACCCACACTGCACGTACCCAACGGGGATATACCATTGCACGGGGCGCAATTCACGGCGGACGCCTTCTCCGATCCGGATCTGACACCCACGCCGTCCGACTATCTGGCAGCGGCGCAGTGGGAAATCAGCAGTGCCGCGGGCTTTGCGGACGATGCGCTGATATTCAACCGGACGATTACGCGTAACAACACCACCGATGCCGCCGACTTGGGCCTGACCCTGACAGTGGAATACGGCATATTGAACAAGGGGACGCAATATTGGATACGCACCCGCCATCGTGACAGTGTGGGGCTGTGGTCTGCATGGTCCAATGCGAAGACCTTTACCACCGCCGTGTCCGATACCAACGATGCGGACGGCAACGGCATCGACGACCGTTACCAGGTGAACGGATTCACGGATACCAACGGCAATGGCGTCGACGATTCCCAGGAAGACATTACTCCCATCAGCAACGCCGATGACGGCGGCACCGTCGGCATAGGCGTCAGCAGCGGGGTCATTACCGATATCACCGCCGTGCCGAGCAGCACCATCCCTTTGCCGATATTGCCCGACCTGCCCCTGCAATTCGGACTGTTCAGTTTCCGCGTCCAGGGACTGCCGGTGGATGCGGCGAACCCGTCCAGCGTGCAGGTGACCTTTATACTGCCCCAGTCCACTACTGCCACACTGGCCAAATGGTACAAGTATGATCAGGTGACCAACAAGGTCACCGACATCAGCGGGGCCCTGACGGTGAGCGGCAATACGGCAACGGTGACCATTACCGACGGTTCCACCGAAGATGCTGACGGTGTAATCAATGGCGTCATCGTCGATCCAGGCGGCCCGGCGTATCAGGCCGTCTCCGCATCAGTCAAGACGGGCAGCAGCCCCATCACCCCCGGCAGCGAGGTCATCAATACCGGCGCCACCAGCGGCGGCGGCAGCGGTTTATGGTTGTTGATGGCCGGACTCGTCGCCGCCGTGAGCCGGTTAAAACCACGGCGCGCGGTTACCGGCCGGGAAACAGCGCGGAGTGATGGGTAACCAGATATAGCAGCATGATGAAATTGACCATGCACAGCAGGCCCATCAGGCGGGTGAACAATACCAAACCGCGGCCGGACATCCACGCCGGCGCCTGTCCATCGGGCTTGTTCTGCCGGTAGAACGCCACCAGCCACTGCTGCACCTGCAGCGGCCTGTGCAAACACACCACCCCGGCCCACAGGAAAAACAGCGCCATGACCATGGTGACGAAGCTGTTCATTCAATCACCCGCACCCGGTTTTCTTGAAGACCCTAGCATACGTTTAGCGATCCCGGGTTAAAGGATTTTTGTTGAACTCGAAACCCGCAACTCGAAACTGTTCTAGTACGGCCACTTCCAGTTCCTGATTTCCGGCATGTCCTGCCCGTTTTGGGTGATGTACTGCTTGTGTTCGATGAGCTTGTCGCGGACGTATTGCTTGGTGTAAGCATCCAGATAACCCAGCTTCGGTACCCGGTCGATGACGTCCCCTACCAGATGATAGCGGTCCAGGTCGTTGCGCACCACCATGTCGAACGGCGTGGTGGTGGTACCCTCTTCCTTGTACCCGCGCACGTGCAGGTTGCTGTGATTGGAACGCCGGTAGGTAAGCCGGTGGATCAGCCACGGGTAGCCGTGGTAGGCGAAGATGATGGGCTTATCGGTGGTAAACAGCGCGTCAAAGTCGTGGTCGGAGAAGCCGTGGGGGTGCTCCTCCTTGGGCTGCAGGGTCATAAGGTCCACCACGTTGATCACACGCACCTTGAGATCGGGCACGCGCTGGCGCAGGATATCCACCGCCGCCAGGGTCTCCAGCGTGGGCACATCCCCGGCGCAGGCCATGACCACGTCCGGCTCACCGCCCTGATCATTGCTGGCCCACTCCCAGATGCCGGCGCCGGCGATGCAATGCTTGATGGCCGTCTCCATATCCAGCCATTGCAGCTCGGGCTGCTTGCCGGCCACGATCACGTTGATGAAGTTGCGGGAACGCAGGCACTTGTCGGTAACGTAGAGCAGGGTATTGGCATCCGGTGGCAGATAGACGCGGATCACGTCCGCCTTCTTGTTCACCACGTGATCGATGAAGCCCGGGTCCTGATGGGAAAAGCCGTTGTGATCCTGGCGCCACACGTGGGAGGTAAGCAGGTAATTGAGCGAGGCGATGGGTCGTCGCCACGGGATCTCCCGGCTGGTCACCTTGAGCCACTTGGCATGCTGGTTGAACATGGAGTCGACGATGTGGATGAAGGCCTCGTAGCAGGAGAACAGGCCGTGGCGGCCGGTAAGCAGATAGCCCTCCAGCCAGCCCTGGCAGGTATGTTCGCTGAGAATCTCCATCACCCGGCCGGTGGCGGCGAGGTGCTCATCCTCGGGCAGGATGTCCTCCATCCATACCCGGTCGGTGGACTCGAATACCGCGCCGAGGCGGTTGGAGGCGGTCTCGTCCGGACCCATGAGGCGGAAGTTGCGGTAGCGCCGGTTGAGATTTATCACGTCCCGCAGGTACGTCCCCATGACCCGGGTGGACTCACCGAACTGCGTGCCGGGCTCGGTCACCTTGACCGCGTAATCGCTGAAATCCGGCAGTGCCAGATCACGCATCAGCAGACCGCCGTTGGCATGGGGGTTGGCGCCCATGCGCCGCGGCCCGCGGGGGGCGAGCTCCGCCAACTCAGGGATCAGCGTCCCACGCTCGTCGAACAACTCCCCCGGTCTGTAGCTCTTCATCCACTCTTCCAGCAGTTTTACATGCTTTGGATTTTCGGCCAGCTGCGCCAAAGGCACCTGGTGGGAACGCCAAAAACCCTCGGTCTTCTTGCCATCCACCTCCTTGGGCCCGGTCCATCCCTTGGGACTGCGCAGTACGATCATGGGCCAGCGCGGCCTGATGGCCATGCCGCTGGAACGCGCCTCGCGTTGAATGGTCCGGATCTCGGCGATCACCGTATCCAGGGTGGCGGCCATGCGCTGGTGCATGTGATCGGGCTCATCGCCCTCGACGAAATACGGCGTATAGCCATAGCCGCGCATCAGGTCTTCCAATTCATCGTGTTTCATGCGCCCGGTGATGGTGGGATTGGCGATTTTGTAGCCGTTGAGGTGCAGCACCGGCAGGACTGCGCCATCGCTGACGGGATTGAGAAACTTGTTGGAATGCCAGGCGGTGGCCAGCGGACCGGTCTCCGCCTCGCCGTCGCCCACCACGCAGCAGGCGATGAGGTCCGGGTTGTCGAACACCGCGCCGTAGGCATGTGACAGCGAGTAGCCCAGTTCGCCGCCCTCGTGTATCGAGCCCGGTGTCTCTGGCGCCACATGGCTGGGTATCCCGCCCGGAAAGGAAAACTGTTTGAACAGCTTCTTGATGCCTTCTGTGCTCTGGGGAATGTTGGGATAGAATTCGGTGTACGTCCCCTCCAGATAGGTATTGGCCACCAGGCCGGGACCGCCGTGGCCCGGGCCGGTGATGTAGATCATGTTCAGGTCGTTGGCCTTGATGACGCGGTTAAGGTGGGCATAGATGAAATTGAGGCCCGGCGTTGTCCCCCAGTGACCCAACAGGCGCGGCTTGATATGTTCGATGCGCAGCGGTTCGGTCAGCAGGGGGTTGTCCATCAGATAAATCTGTCCCACCGAGAGATAATTGGCGGCACGCCAATAGGCGTGGATCCTGCTCAGCTCTTCGTCGGACAGGGTTTGTTGCCGTGTTTCCTGATAGGCGATGTCGTTCATGACGTGTCTCCTTGGTGCGGTACCGGCGAGCGGCCCTCCCGCAGCAGTTTGATCTGGAACAGGGCATTACGCTCCTCTTCCTCCAGTGACGATTCGATGAAGCGGATGGTGCTTCGATAACGGGGAATCACATTGTGCTTGAGGGCGTTGACCCGTTTCTGGGTGCGGCGCTGTTCGGCCAGCATGCGCCGCAGGGCGGTTTCCGCTTCACCCAGCTGCGCCAGGATCAAGGCCAGTTCGGTCATGTGACGGCGCGTTTCGTCGAAACTGGCGTCGGTCCCCATGAGGCTGACCGGCTGCAGCGTTCGGCGCTCCACGGCCACCGAGGGATACTCCACACCGAGGCTGCTGCGCGGCAACACGCGCGCGGTCAGCGTCGGTGCCAGGCCCAGCGCCGCCTGGTGTAACGTGAGTGCGCCGGTACGCATGTGCGTGATGGACAGCCATCGATAAGCCTCCTGGAGTGCCGTCCGCGCCTTGCTGCGCAGGGCCCGATAGCGCGCCAGGCGCTCATACACCAGCCGCGTCAGCAGTTCGCGCTTGCGCTCCAGCAGGTCATGACCCTGCTCCAGAAACTTTTCTTCGTGCTTGAGCCTGAGCAGGACACTCTTGGTGGGCGGGACTTTCAAACGTGGCGGCATATATGACCATCCTGTTTCATTACGGTGACTAGTTCCACTGCATTACCTCTAACAAGGTATAGGGTGCAGGTCGCATGTCACAAGTCAAATGCATGGAGCTACGTGGTCTTTTCGCCCGACCCGCGACCCGCGCCCTGCGACTTGGGACTATCTCCCTCCTCCATATGCGAATCAGCGTGTTGTGCCTTGTCCGTCGTCTTTTCTTCGGTCTGTGTGCCCTTGTTCATCCCCGCCTCCGCAATATGCACATCCTCCTCAGCGGGCTGTTCCTCTGCCGCCTCTCCATTTTCGGACCCGTGACCTGCGACCTGCGACCTGCGACCACCTTCTTCCGCATCTAATACCCGCTCACCGTTTTCGTCTTCCACCGCCGTCTGCTGTTCTTCGGGCTGCCAATGATGATAGTTGGCGATATCCTCTTCACTGACCCGGGACAGGCTGTCCGCGGGCAGCAGGGACAGCAGCTCCCAGGCGATGTTCAGAGTCTCGATGATGCTGCGGTCCTCGTCCTCCCCCTGGCCCACGAAGCGCTGCTCGAAACCCTTGGCGAAGGTCAGGAAACGGCGGTCGGACTCGGACAGGTCCTCGGGGCCGATGATGGAGGCCAGGTTACGCACCTCCAGCGCTCGCGCATAGGACGCATAGATCTGACTGGCTACACGCGGGTGATCCTCGCGGGTATCGTCCTTGCCGATGCCGTCCTTCATCAATCGCGACAGCGACGGCGGGATATCGATGGGCGGATAGACGTCCTGGTTGTGCAGTTCCCGCGACAACACGATCTGACCCTCGGTGATATAGCCGGTAAGGTCCGGGATGGGGTGGGTGATGTCATCGGAGGGCATGCTTACCACCGGCACCATGGTAATGGAACCGCTGTGGTCCTTGATGCGGCCGGCGCGCTCATAGATTTCCGCCAGGTCCGAATACAGGTAGCCGGGATAACCCTTGCGCGCCGGCACATCGCCCTTGGCAGTGGCCACCTCGCGCAGCGCCTCGGCGTAGTAGGTCATGTCGGTCATTACCACCAGCACGTGCAGATTCAGATCGAAGGCCAGGTACTCGGCGCAGGTCAAGGCCACCCGCGGCAGAATCAGGCGCTCGATGGGCGGGTCGTCGGCGCGGTTGATGAACATCACCACGTTGCCGAGCACCCCGCTGGCCTCGAATTCTTCCTGATAGAAACGGGCATCGCCATAGGAGACACCCATGGCGGCGAACACCACGGCAAAGCTCGATTCCTGGCCCGGCAGCTTGGCCTGGCGCACGATCTGCGCCGCGAGGCGGTTGTGGGGCAGGCCGGAGCCGGAGAAGATGGGCAGCTTCTGGCCGCGCACCAGGGAGTTGAGTCCGTCGATGGCCGAGATGCCGGTCTGCATGAACTCGCGCGGATAGGCACGCGCCGCGGGATTGGTCGGGGCGCCGTTGACACTGCGCCTGTCGGCGCTGATGAGCGGCGGACGCTCATCCTGGGGCGCGCCGATGCCGTTGAAGACCCGACCCAGCATTTCACGGGTCACCGCCATGCGGAACGGCTCGTCGAGAAAACGCACCCAGGTGTTCTCCAGATCCAGGTCCTCTGTGCCCTCGAAGACCTGCACCAGTACCACCTCCCGGGCGCTGCGGATCACCTGCCCGGTGCGCCGGCGACCGCGCCGGTCGCGTACCAGAACGCGATCGCCGAAGGCCACGCCCGGTACTCCGCTCATGAACAACAGACCCTGACGCGCGGCCGTCGAGCGGCGGTACTCCTCGGCCCTCACGGTGTGTTCTCCCCGTGTTGTTCGTATTCCGCGCCCAGCTTGTCGAAGGCGTCCTTGATGTCACCGGAAAATCCGCGCATATCCTCCACCTGCTCGCTGTTGAAGCGGCTCTTGAGACGGCGCGCCTGATTCAGTACCGGCACGGTCAACAGCTGCTGCACCGGCACACCGCGCTTGAGCAAACCCCCGCCGCGGTGATAGATCTGCAGCACCAGATCCAGCAGCGCGAATTGCTTCTCCGGCGAGGCGAAGCTGTCGGCCTCGTCCAGGGCGCTCTGCTGCAGCACCGCCTCCTTGATCAGATTGGCTGCCTCCAGGGTCCAGCGCTGATCCCCGGACAGGGCCTCCGGCCCCACCAGGCTGACGATGCGCTGCAGCTCTTCCGCCTGGCCCAGCAGCGCCAGGGCCTCGGCGCGGCGCGGCGCCCAGTCCTTACTCACCTCTTCGGCCCACCACTTGGCGGTGACGGTGACATCGCCGGAAAAACTCTCGGTCCAGGACACCGCGGGATAATGCCGGGCATCGGCCAGTTCCTTGGACAGCGCCCAGAAGGTGCGTACGATCTCCTTGGTGTGACTGGTGACCGGTTCGGAGAAATCACCGCCAGGGGGCGAGACCGCGCCGATGATGGTCACCGATCCGCTGTCACCGCCCAGGGTCATCACCCGCCCCGCGCGCTC
>CAYXAX010000040.1:0-17264 GCA_964463055.1 uncultured Gammaproteobacteria bacterium
GCGGCGGCTCGCCCTTTTCCCAATACTCGGTGAGTTTCTTGATCCTGGGCTTGTCAGTGGCGATCACCGTGTGGCAGCCCATGCACTTGCTCAACGGCGGGATACCCGACACGTTGCTGCGCCGCGCATAGGTATGGCAGTACATACAGTTGATCTTGTTGACCTTGGCATGGATGTAATGGGGAAACTCGATAGGCTGCTTGACATCCTTGCCGTCGAACTTATACGGCTTGATCAGCTTGAACGGATAGTCATAGGCCTTTTCCGGCGGTACCGCATTCGGCACTTCCGCCTGGGCGGACGGGAGGAGAATGAAGAAAACTGCTAAGAGTAACGAGACGGTGATCGAACTATAATAATAGCGGGGGATTCTCCCCTGACATCGCCCCATCAGGCTGCCGCGCATTCGCGGCTTTTTTTGTTGCACATCTCGACTGACTGACATCTCCAATCCCCTACGATTGTTCAACAAATGTCTTTGACACACAGAAGCCCATCACCAGGCAGATACCCATCCCGACCGCGGTCAGAGGGACAATCAACGCGCTGGCGTTGGAAACCAGATTCCATAGGGAGTTCATAGTCTTGAGAAAAGCACCCTGTTAAAAGCTATACAGCCGTCACAACTTTTAATTCTGCCGGTGTAAAGGAGATGCTGATCTAAGAATGTTCGAAGCTTGTAAGGCCAAGCCGCTCCCCCATCCTTTCGCACCCTGTCAGATCAAAAAACCACAATGTTCTTGTTAGATTTAACGTTTTTATTATTGTGACAAAACTCGACGAAGGGAGAATCCTAGACCAACTACAACGGCCGTGTCAATGCTAAAGCAACACGCTCGCGCACGCACGCCCTAAGCCACTCTATCAACTAAAATTTAGTCCATGATGAGACACTTAGCGTAAGTGCCGTATATACGCCACGAAGTGACCATCGCCACTTAAACTATGCATGTATGCATTACGTACCGATACCATGCACCATGCATCACACCGGATTGTCGATATCGATGAACTGATGGGATACATCAAACGCCTTGGCAAGATGCTCCCCCAGCGCCTGAATTCCGTAACGCTCGGTGGCATGGTGCCCCGCACCGAAATAGTGAACCCCATTCTCGCGCGCCTCGTGCACGGTCTGCTCCGATGCCTCACCGCTGACATAAGCGTCCAGGCCCAGTGCCGCCGCTTCCTGGATATACCCCTGCGCGGCACCCGTACACCAGCCGATACGCTTTATGCGCTGCGCGCGGCCCGGGATGTGCAGCGGCGAACGGCCCAGCCGCTGCGCGATGTGCTGCGCCAATTCCCCGCCTGTCAGTGCCTGCGGAAGATCACCAAACATGCCGATCTGCATCGCGCCGGACCGGCCGAGGCGGCCCTGGACGGTGAATCCCAGCCGCTCCGCCAACTGGGCGTTGTTGCCCAATACCGGGTGCGCATCCAACGGCAGGTGATAGGCGAGAAGGCTGATGTCATTGACAAGCAGCCAGCGCAGCCGGCGCTGCTTCATGCCGATCACCCGCGGGTCTTCCCCCTTCCAGAAATAGCCGTGATGCACCAGCACCGCCTGGGCGCCGTGATCCGCGGCGGCCTCCAGCAGCGCCATGGAGGCGGTCACGCCGGTGACGAGGCGCGTCACCTCGGCACGGCCCGCCACTTGCAGTCCGTTGGGACAGTAGTCGCTGAACCGTTCGACCTCGAGCAGAGCGTGGGTATAGTCCAGTAATTCCTGTAGCTGTGCCATGGCGTCCGTCCCGTAATGGTTAATAAACTCTCTTTACTAATGTGCTAAAGTATTTTAATGGCGTCACCGAGAATTCGAACCCTCTTTATTGAGGCGGTCACCGTCGCGCTGGTGGTCCTGGCTGTCGGGGTCCTGGTGATGTTCATCATGGATCCAAACCGCTTTCAGCACCACTCCGTGGTGGTGTTTCAAGACAGCGCGCCGTCGGCGCAAGACACACCCGAAACGGCGACCGGCGCCGTGTCCTACGCCAATGCCGTTGCCAAGGCGGCCCCTGCCGTGGTCAATGTATTCAGCACCAAGGTGATCACCCAGCGGCCCCATCCGTTCATGGACGACCCGTTCTTTCGCCGCTTCTTTGGCGAAGACCCTCAATCGGCACCGGGCAAGCGCCTGGAAAACAGCCTCGGCTCGGGCGTCATCGTCAGCCAGAACGGCTATATTTTGACCAACAATCACGTCATCGCGGGCGCGGATGAAATCCGCGTCGCCTTGAGCGATGGCCGCAACATCGAGGCCAAGGTGGTGGGCACCGACCCGGAAACCGACCTCGCGGTATTGAAGATCAATTACGATCACCTGCCCACCGCGGTCATCGGCCGCTCTGAAAACCTGCGCGTGGGCGACGTGGTGCTGGCCATCGGCAACCCCTTCGGCGTAGGTCAAACGGTCACCCAGGGCATTGTCAGCGCCACCGGCCGCAGCCAGCTGGGCATCAGCACATTTGAGAACTTCATCCAGACCGATGCCGCCATCAATCCCGGCAACTCCGGCGGCGCGCTCATCGATCCCGGCGGCCACCTGATCGGCGTCAACACCGCAATCTTCACCCAATCCGGCGGCTCACAGGGCATCGGCTTCGCCATCCCCTCCACCCTCGCAAAGGGCATCATGCAGCAGATCATCGAAAACGGCCGCGTGATTCGCGGCTGGCTGGGCATCGATGCCCAGGACATCAGCCCCGCCCTGGCGGACTCTTTCAACCTGCGCGATACCCACGGCGCCATCGTGGCAGGCGTTGTCAACGGCGGACCCGGTGAGAAGGCCGGCATTCGCAGCGGTGACATCATCACTCACATCAACGGTGCGAGAATCGTCGATGCCCGCGATATTCTGATCAAGATCGCGGCCATGCGCCCGGGGACGGACGTTGAGCTGAAGGTCATACACAACGGCAAGCTAATCAGCGTCAAGGCACAAGTTGGACAGCGCCCGCGCCGACGCGCCGAGAGCTGATCGCTCACAGCTTAATGGTGATCTTCCTCATCCGGCTCGGACGCCGGCGCATTGGGGTCCTGCCCCCAATCAGGCACGTCGACGTTTTCAGTGTCGGCGCCGCCGCCGGCCGTGTCTTCCTCGCCGGGGAATTTACGTGACAGCCATACGCCCAGCTCGAACAACATCCACATGGGCACGGCCAGCATAGTCTGTGAAAACACGTCCGGCGGCGTCAACAGCATGCCCACCACAAAGGCGCCGATGATGATATACGGCCGCTTCGCCACCAGGCTCTCGGGCGTGGTCACCCCGGCCTTCACCAGGATGATGGTGGCGATGGGAACCTCGAACGCCACGCCGAAGGCAAAGAACATCTTGAGCACGAAGTCCAGATACTTGCTGATGTCGGTCATGACCGACACCCCCTTGGGCGCGGTGTTGACGAAAAACCCGAATACCATTGGGAACACCACGAAATAGGCGAACAGCATGCCGAGATAGAACAACACCACGCTGGAAATGAGCAGCGGCAGGGCCAGGCGGCGCTCGCGACGATACAGCCCGGGGGCGATGAATGCCCATATCTGATAGAGAATAAACGGTATGGCGAGGAACACGGCCAGCACGAAGGTGAACTTGAACGGCGTCAGAAACGGTGACGATACTTCGGTGGCGATCATGGTGGCGCCGGCGGGCAGACGGCTCAGCAACGGGTGGGCCAAGCCGGTGTACAGCTTGCCTGCGAAGGGCGCCAGCGCCAGGAAAATAACCAGCACCGCCACCACCACGCGCAGCAAACGGCTGCGCAGCTCAATCAGGTGAGTGACGAACAGTTGTTGCTGGTAAGGCGAATACTTGCGGTGCAGTCTGTTAAACAACATATAACACGTTTCGGGTTTCGGGTTCCGAGTTCTGCGTCATGGAAGCGGCCTTGCGGCCGCTGATTATTATCGCCATCACTTAAAGCACCGCACTGTCTTATGCATTCTTTGACTCGAAACCCAAAACCCGGAACGCGAAACCCCGCGCCGCAAGCGCGGCCTATTGGCCGGTCTTGCGGTCGGGTTCCGCGTTACTGGTGGGCGATGCTTCCTGTTCCGGTTTTTGATCCGGTTGTTGTGCTTTTTCTTGTTCGTCTTTGTCCTGCTTGACGGCCTTGGGGCGGAAATTGACCGGGATGGCGGACTGGGTCTCGTCGATGACCTTATGCAGCTCGGCGAGTTCGCTCTCTTTGGCGATGCGCTGCTTAATCTCTTCGGCCTTGTTGATCTCGCGGTCGAAATCCGACTTGACGGCCGAGACGAAGCGCCGCACATCATTGACCCACGAACCGATCTTGCGCACA
Organism: uncultured Gammaproteobacteria bacterium; assembly: GCA_964463055.1. Lineage (GTDB taxonomy): Bacteria > Pseudomonadota > Gammaproteobacteria > CAWJPQ01 > CAWJPQ01 > CAWJPQ01. Next base: position 4,308 of record CAYXAX010000040.1, read on the forward strand.
ACGGTGGGAAACTCGTCGGGACCGACAACCAACAGCGTCACCACCGCGATCACCACCAGCTCCCAAAACCCGATATCAAACATTTACGCTGACCCCGTTATTGCATAACGGCCCGCGGCCGCCGTGACGGTAGCAGGCCACAACAGGGAATCAGGACTTGCCCTGCCCGCGCTCCTTGTCCTTGTCCGATACCTCTCCCTCGATCACGCGGTCACTGGTGGTGTTATGGTCCAGCTTGCTCTTGTCGTCTTCCCCCTTGTCGTTATCGCCCATGGCGTCGCGGAAGCCCTTGACCGCGCCGCCCAGGTCACCGCCGATGCTGCGCAGCTTCTTGGTGCCGAACAACAGCAGGATGATCGCCAGAACAATCAACAATTGCCAAATACTGATGCCCATACAAACTCTCCGTCTGATATCAACTACATAGCCCAGCGCGCCGCCGAGATCCGGCGAATCGCCGCAGGCTGCTTATTTCTCATGGTGCGCCCGATTGGCCTTTTCCTCAATACCCGAGGTGCCCAAACGACGCGCAAGTTCATTTAAAACGTCCTGAGGATCAATGCCTTGATTTAACAGCATGACCAGGGTATGAAACCACAGGTCAGCTGTCTCATGGACCAACTGCTGACGGTCCCCGCCCTTGGCGGCGAGCACGGTCTCGGTGGCCTCTTCCCCCACCTTCTTTAAGATGGCATCCAGGCCCTGATGATACAGGCCCGCCACATAGGACGACTTGGGATCGGCCTGTTTGCGCTGCTCGAGGATCTTAGCCAGTTGGTTCAGGATGTCGCTCATGATAGTTTAGACTGCGCCATCGGTGTAGGAATTCAATCCCGCCTTCATGTCTAATCCTTTGTTTTATATATGGCCGATGGGTCTTTGATCACCGCATCCACGGTCTCCCAGCGACCATCGCGCAGCACCCGGTAAAAACAGCTCTCACGGCCCGTATGGCAGGCGATCCCCCCGACCTGCTCCACTCGCAGCAACACGGCGTCCTCGTCGCAGTCCAGACGCATCTCGCGCAGAATCTGCACGTGCCCCGATGCCTCCCCCTTGCGCCACAGGCATCCGCGGGAGCGGGACCAGAACACGCCGCGACCCTCTTCGGCGGTCAGGCGCAGGGCCTCGCGGTTCATCCACGCAAGCATCAGTACACGGCCCGTGGCGTGGTCTTGAACCACCGCGGGGATCAGGCCATCCGCGTTCCACCGCACTTCTTCCACCCAGTCTTTCATATGCGGGGCCAAAGCATAAAAGAGTGCCGGATCAATAGATACAACGTCGCGGTCACAGCCTGACTTCGATGCCGTGCCCGGCCAGGTAGCGTTTGGCGTCGTCCACCGTGAACTGGCCATAGTGGAATATGCTCGCCGCCAGCACCGCATCGGCGCGCCCCTCGGTCAGTCCCTCCACCAGGTGATCCAGATTGCCGACGCCGCCGGAGGCGATGACCGGGACCGAGGCGCCGTCGCTGACGGCCCGGGTCAGCGCCAGATCGAAACCATCGCGGGTGCCGTCCCGGTCCATGCTGGTGAGCAGGATCTCTCCCGCCCCGTTGGTGACCATGGTGCGCGCCCACTCTATCACATCCAGCCCGGTGGGGCGGCGCCCGCCGTGGGTGTAAACCTCCCACGCGGGTCTTTCACCGCCGGTCTTCTGCTTGGCGTCGATGGCCACCACGATACACTGGGAACCGAAGCGGTCGGCGGCCTCGGTGATGAACGCCGGATCCGTCACCGCTGCGGTATTGATGGCAACCTTGTCCGCACCGGCGTTCAGCATGCGGCGGATATCCGTGATATTGCGAATACCCCCGCCCACTGTCAAAGGGATGAATACCTCACCGGCCACCCCCTCCACCACCGCGACGATGGTGCCGCGCTCCTCGTGACTGGCGCTGATATCGAGAAATACCAGTTCGTCGGCACCCTGCTGATCATAGCGGCGCGCCACCTCCACCGGGTCTCCGGCGTCGCGCAGGCCCTGGAATCGCACGCCTTTGACGACGCGGCCCTTGTCCACGTCGAGGCACGGAATGATGCGTTTGGCCAGGCCCATGACTAAGTGCTGCAAAGCTCCTCTGCCAGTTGCTGGCATTCGTCGAGTTTAAGCGCGCCCTCGTACAACGCCTTGCCCAGAATGGCGCCCATGACGCCGTCCTCGTTGATCCGGCACAGGCCGCGGATATCGTCCAGGGTGGCGACACCGCCGGAGGCGATCACCGGGATGGCGATTGCACGCGCCAGTTCCGCCGTCGCCTCGATATTGACGCCGCCCAGGGTGCCGTCGCGACTGATGTCCGTATAGATGATGGCCTCCACGCCGTCGCGCTCGAAGCGTTTGGCGATATCGATGACGTCGTGATTGGACAGCTTGGACCAGCCGTCGATGGCGATCTTTCCGTCCTTGGCGTCCAGGCCCACGATGATATGGCCGGGAAACGCAATGCAGGCGTCCGGGACAAAGTGCGGCGCGCTCACCGCGCTGGTGCCGATAATCACGTAGCTTACACCCGCATCCAGATAGGCCTGGATGGTGTCTTCATCGCGGATGCCCCCGCCCACCTGTACCGTCACGTCGGGAAAGGCCTGCGCGATGCGCCCGATGATGGCGGCGTTCTGCGGTCTGCCTGAGCGCGCGCCGTCCAGATCGACGATATGCAGCCGTTTCGCCCCCGCCTTGACCCAGGCCTCGGCGACCGCCACGGGATCGTCAGAATATACCGTCTCTTTATCCATCTTGCCCTGAAAAAGGCGCACACACTTACCGCCCTTCAAGTCAATGGCCGGTATTATGAGCATCTCTCGTCTCCCCGCTGTATATGAATATCAAGTTTTTCAAAGCAACCCGCGCAAACACCGGGCCCGTACGTCGCTCAACTCATGCGGTCCAGTTCCAATGAACAAAATTCGCCAGCAGCATCAAACCGTCCCGCTGGCTCTTCTCCGGATGAAACTGCGTGGCGAAGATATTATCCACTGCGATTGCCGACACGAAATCTACTCCGTACCGCGTCCGGCCCGCCACCACCTCGGGCGCGGTCGGCGTCACGTAATAACTGTGTACAAAATAAAAGCGGGCGTCCTGTGCGATACCCTCCCACAACGGGTGGTGTTGCCGCTGATGGACCTGGTTCCAACCCATGTGCGGAATCTTGAGCCGCTCCGGCGTGGTATCGATCATCGAAGTAAACCGTGTGGCCCCGCCGGGGATGATGCCCAGTCCCAGGGAACCGCCGCTTTCCTCGCTGCTCTCCATCAACGCCTGCATGCCCAGGCAGATACCGAGAAACGGCTTGGTGCGCGCACACTCTTGCACTACCGTATCCAGCTTCAATCGCTTCAGTTCGCGCATACAGTCGCCCAACGCCCCGACGCCTGGAAACACCACCCGTTCGGCCTGCAGGATGGTCGCGGCGTCATAAGTGACTTCCACCGACCCCGCACCGACGTGTTCTAGGGCCTTGGCGACGGAACGCAGATTCCCCATACCGTAGTCGATTACTGCAACGCTGGTCATTTGGAATTGGTGGACAATCGGTGTGTTGTGATGACGGCTTGGTAGATACTCGGGAGTTACAACGACCCCTTGGTTGACGGGAGCACGCCGGCCATCCTGGGATCGAGTTCCACCGCCATGCGCACGGCGCGGCCGAAGGCCTTGAAGATGGTCTCGGCGACGTGATGGGCGTTGGCGCCGCGCAGGCTGTCGATGTGCAGAGTTGCCTGGGCGTGATTGACGAAGCCCTGGAAAAACTCATGGAACAGATCCACATCGAAATCGCCGACGCGCACACGTGGGAAATCCACCCGGTATTCCAGACCGGGGCGCCCGGAGAAATCGACAACCACCCGCGACAGCGCCTCGTCCAGCGGCACATAGGCATGACCATAGCGGCGAATACCCTTCTTGTCACCGAGGGCCTTTGCCATAGCCTGTCCCAGGGTGATGCCGATGTCCTCGACGGTGTGGTGGGCGTCGATGTCCAGGTCGCCCTTGGCGGTGACCGTGATGTCGATCATGCCGTGACGGGACACCTGGTCCAGCATGTGATTCAAAAAGGGGATATCGGTGTGGAGTTGGGAGACACCGCCGCCGTCCAGGTCGACGGCCACCTCTATTTGGGTCTCCAGTGTCTCTCGCTTTACCGCGGCCTTACGCGAGGCCATAACTTACACTCACTCATTTAGTCCAAATTCGGGGCGGGTGTCGCGGCGTGCGCTACGGCTCCCGCGCCATTGAGCATTATCGGTCAAAACCCGCCTTCCATAAACCGGTTTGTAAAACAGGGGCTAAACCGCCTGCCGCAGCGCGGCGATAAAGGCCTTGTTCTCATCAGGCGTACCCACGGTGACCCGCAGACAGTCGCCGAGCGGCCCCTCGCTGCCGGCAAAACTCCTGATGAGCACGCCCTGGGACTTGATCCTCTCATACACCTGCACAGCCCGCCCCTCGGTCACACGGAACAGAACAAAATTGGCATGACTCGGATAAACCGTCACATTGCCGATCGCAGCCATGGCCTTGATCATGTGTTCACGGTCGGCACAGATACGCCGCGCCTGTTCATCGAGCACCGTCTTGTTGCGCAGTGCGAATTCGGCACTCACCTGGGTCAGGACACTCACATTATAAGGCAAGCGTGCCTTGTTTATCTCCTCCAGCCACGCCCTCGCACCGACCATGAGACCCAGGCGCAGCCCGGCCAGACCGAGCTTGGACAAGGTGCGTATGATCACGAGATTATCATACCGCGGCAGATGGTCCATCAGGCTGCGCCCCGCATAGGGGTAATAGGCCTCGTCGAGGACCACCAGACCCGGCGCCGCCTCGATCACCGCCTTCACCCGGGATTCCTGGAACAGATTGCCGCTGGGGTTGTTGGGGTAATCCAGGTAAACCAGCGCCGGGCGGTGGGCCTCCATCGCCGCCAGGGTGGCGGGCAGATCGATGTCGAAGTCCGCATCCAGCGGCACGCCCACAAAACCCAGACCGGTGGTGGTGGCGATGATGCGGTACATGGAAAACGTCGGCGCGGGCGTCAATACCACCCGCCCCGGTCCGGCCACGGCCAGGTTGGTCATCTGGATGAGTTCATCCGACCCGTTGCCGAGCAGGATGTCCATGGCATCGGGGATGTCCAGCGCCCGGCGCAGGCCCTGTTTCAACATCGCGGCATCGGGGTCCGGGTAGCGGTTGAGCGTCACCCCGCGCAGGGTCTCCAGCCATTCATCCACCAGCGCCGGCGGCCATGTATAGGGATTCTCCATGGCATCGAGTTTGATGAGATCGTCCGGCGGCGGCACGTGGTAGGCGGATAACGCCCGTATCTCGGGGCGAATCCACTGTTCGATGCGTGTCGCCGGGGTCGGCGGCTGGGTCACTGGTTTTATCACGGTATGCGGGCCTGCATGGGTGTCACGGTGATATCGTTTACTTTTTCATCCGGTATTCCGCCGAACGGGCATGGGCGGTCAACCCCTCGCCGCGGGCCAGGGTAGCGGCGGTCCCGCCCAGCGCCGCTGCGCCGGCGGAGGAGCACTGAATCAGGCTGGAGCGTTTTTGAAAATCATACACCCCCAGCGGCGAGGAAAAGCGCGCCGTCTGGGACGTGGGCAGGACGTGGTTGGGACCGGCGCAGTAATCCCCCAGCGCCTCCGCCGTATAGCGTCCGAGAAAGATGGCGCCGGCGTGACGGATACGCACCGCCAATTGCTCGGGCGCCTCCACAGACAGCTCCAGGTGTTCCGGGGCGATGAAGTTGGCCACCGCCACCGCATCGTCCATGTCGGCGACATGAATCAGCGCGCCGCGTGCGGTCAGGGAGGCGCGGATGATGTCGGCGCGCTCCATCTGCGGCAGCAGGCGGGTAATGCTGTCATGGACGCGATCGATGTACCCGGCGTCGGGGCACACCAGAATGGAGCGCGCATCCTGATCGTGCTCGGCCTGAGAGAACAGGTCCATGGCGATCCAGTCGGGATCGGTATCGCCGTCGCATATCACCAGAATTTCCGAAGGCCCGGCGATCATGTCGATGCCAACGGTACCGTACACCATGCCCTTGGCCGCAGCCACGTAGATGTTGCCCGGACCAACGATTTTGTCCACACGGGGGATGGTGGCGGTGCCATAGGCCAGGGCCGCCACGGCCTGGGCGCCGCCCACGGCGAACACCCGGTCGACGCCGGCGATCACCGCCGCCGCCAGCACCAGGTCATTGACCAGGCCGTCCGGCGTGGGCACGGTCATGATCAATTCCTGAACCCCGGCGACTTTGGCCGGGATGGCATTCATCAACACGGTGGACGGATAGGCGGCCTTGCCCCCCGGGACATACAGCCCGGCCCGGTCCAGGGGCGTGACCTGCTGACCGAGCACGGTGCCGTCCGGTTCGGTGTAAGACCACGACGCCATCTTCTGATGGGCGTGGTACGCGCGCAGGCGTTCGGCCGCCACGGTCAGCGCGTCGCGCTCGGCGTCCGGGATGGTTTGCAGCGCCCGCTGCAGGCGCGCGGGGGTGATTTCCAGGGCGGCGACGGTATCGGCCTGCAACCGGTCGAAGCGTCGCGTGTACTCGAGCACCGCGGCGTCACCGCGACGGCGCACGTCGGCCAGGATGTCACGCACCACTTGGGTGACGTGGTCATCATAGGTCTCCTGCCATGCCAGCAGGCGCTGCAGCTCGGGCCAGAAATCCGCATCCGCCGATGACAGTCGCGCGATATCCACCACGGTCAGTTACCCGCTCCGCCGTTATCCCGTGTGCCTGGCATCCGTCTTCCCTCCCGGTGCGGTATTCGCCGCCACGGCCGCCTCCAGCCGCCCGATAAATGCCTTGATGGTGGCGTGCTTCATCTTCATGGATGCCTTGTTGACGATGAGCCGGGAACTGATTTCAGCCATCAGCTCCAGGGGAACCAGGCCGTTGGCGCGCAGGGTATTGCCGGTGTCCACCAGGTCCACGATGCAATCGGCCAGCCCCGCCAGGGGCGCCAGCTCCATGGAGCCGTAGAGCTTGATGATCTCCACTTGGCGGCCCTTTTCGGCGAAGTAGCGCCGCGTGATGTCGGGGTATTTGGTGGCGATACGCATGCGCGCCATGTCCAGGGGCGTGTCGGGAAAACCCGCCAGCTCCAGGCGGCAGCGGCCGATGCGCAGATCCAGGGGCTCGTACAGGCCGTCGCTGTCGTATTCCATGAGCACGTCTTTACCCACCACCCCAAGGTCGGCGGCCCCATACTCCACGTAGGTGGGGACGTCGGTACCGCGGATGACCACCAGTTTGATGTCCGCCTGATTGGTGTCAAGTATCAGCTTGCGGCTGACCGACGGGTCTTCAGCGGGCTCCACGCCGGCGCTGCGCAGCAGCGGCAGCGCCTGGGTCAGTATCCGACCCTTGGATACGGCGATTGTCAGCGAACCGGACATTACTTGACCAGCGAGGCGACACCGGATGCCCCGTCGGGCGCCCCCTCATCTTCCATGCTGCTTGGCACGCGGCGGATACGGGCGCCCAATTGCGACAGCTTTTCCTCGATACACTCGTAGCCGCGATCGATGTGGTAGATGCGGTCCACAATGGTATCACCGGCGGCGACCAGCCCGGCCAGCACCAGGCTTGCCGAGGCGCGCAGGTCGGTGGCCATGACCGGCGCGGCGGTCAACTGCTTCACCCCGTTGGTTATCACGGTGTTGCCTTCCAGGCGCACCTCCGCGCCCATGCGCTGCAGTTCCAGCACGTGCATGAAACGGTTTTCGAACACCGTCTCGATAATCGTCCCGGTGCCCTCGGCGATGATGTTCAAGGCGGTGAACTGGGCCTGCATATCGGTAGGGAAGCCCGGATACGGCGCGGTACGGATATCAACCGCCTGGGGGCGCCGCCCCTCCATGTCCAGCGAGATCCAGTCCTCGCCGGTCTCGATCACCGCCCCGGCCTCGCCCAGCTTGAGCAGCACCGACTCCAGTAACTGGGGCCGGGTGCGTTTGAGCTTGATTGACCCGCCGGTCAGCGCCGCCGCCACCAGGTAAGTGCCGGTCTCGATGCGGTCCGGCAGGATACTGAAGTCCGTGCCATGCAGGGTGTCCACACCGTCGATGATGATTGTGTCGGTGCCCGCCCCGGATATCCTCGCCCCCATCTTGATCAGAAACGTGGCCAAGTCCACCACCTCGGGTTCGCGGGCGGCGTTTTCGATCACCGTCCTGCCCTCGGCCAGGGTGGCCGCCATCATCAGGTTCTCGGTGCCGGTGACGGTGACGATATCCATGACCAGGTGCACGCCCTTGAGGCGCTTGGCCTCGGCCCGGACATAGCCGCCCTCCACACTGATCGTGGCGCCCATGGCCTCGAGACCGGTGAGGTGCAGGTTCACCGGACGTGAACCGATGGCGCAGCCGCCCGGAAGAGACACGTCGGCGCGGCCGTAGCGGCTCAGCAGCGGACCCAGCACCAGGATGGAGGCGCGCATGGTCTTGACCAGTTCGTAGGGGGCATAGAAATTACTGATGGTGCGGGGATCCACCTCGATGTCCATGCTCTCGGACACCATCAGCTGCACCCCCATGCGCCCCAGCAGTTCCATGGTGGTGGTGACGTCACGCAGGTGTGGAACGTTGCTGATGGTTACCGGGCTGTCGGCCAGCAGGCTTGCGGCGAGCAACGGCAGCGCGGCGTTTTTCGCCCCGGAGATGCGGATCTCCCCGTTGAGGGGAATACCGCCGGTGATGATAAGTCTATCCATGATGAGTCTGATCTATGGAAAACGAGCAACCGCCGCGCACGGGGTGATTCCCGTGCATGACACGCCATGTTCACGTGTGCTGCGTATCACCCAGCTGCGCCCATTGGCGGCGCGTGTAAGTGCGCATGGACAGCGCATGAATCGCGGTGCGCATGGCATCGCCCAGCGCCCCGTAGACCATTTTATGCTGCTCCAGCATGCCTTTGCCGTCAAAGGCGTCGCAGATCACCACCGCCTCGAAGTGGGTGCCGTCACCGGTGACCCGCGCCTCACAGTCCGGCAGCCCGGCCTCGATGGTCGCCTTTATTTCTGTCGTATTCATCGCTGTATTCGGGATAAGTCGCTCTTTGGCCTGCGGAATTTCACTATATGATAATACAGAAACCGGTCCCGCGGCACCAACTCAATGAATTTAGCGGTTATTGCCCAAGGCGCCATGGCGCGTAATCTTCGGGCTAATGTTCATTCAGGGACAGGATGCGGTCGAGCCCGCTGACCTGGGCGATGGCCAGCATCTGCGCGCTGATATTGCGAAAAGACAGCGTCGCGCCGCGCTCCCGGGCCTGGCGTGTCCATTCCACCAACAGCGCCAGCCCGGCGCTGTCGGAACGACTGACCTCCTTGAGGTCCAGGGTGACTGGTCCCTGGCCGTCGAACAGGTTGGCGCCTTCGCGCAGTAATGCCGGTACGGTGGTGAAATTCAACTCCCCGCACAGGTGATAGGAACCTTCACCCCGGCGTTCGATACGCGCCTTATCCGCCATCGCCATCCTTGTTGCGTTTGCGCAGCTTGTCGATGAGTCCGGCGATGCCGGACTGGCGTATCTCACTGGAGAATGACGAACGGTAATTGATCACCAGACTGATGCCGTCGATGATCACGTCGTAGACCTTCCACTCGCCGTCGGCCAGATGCAGGCGATAATCGATGGGAATGGATGAACCGGCCGGCTGCTCCACCTCGGTCTTGACCGTTACGTCGCCGCTGTCCGGATTATCGGTGAACGGCAGGAAGGTGATGGTCTGGTCACGGTATTCCGTGAGGGCCGAACGGTAGGTGCGCACCAGCAGGGTGCGGAATTGATCGGTGAACTCCTTTTGCTGGCTTTCATCAGCCCTGCGCCAATAACGGCCCAGCGCCAGTTTCGACATGCGCTGGAAATCAAAGTGGGGCAGTACGATTTCGTTCACCAGCTGGGTGACCCGCGCGGGGTTCTTTTTGAGATCGGTCTTTTCCTGTTGCAGCGCCTTGATCATCCGCTGGGAGGTCTCCTTGACCAGCTCCTGGGGCGGCATGGCGGCAAAGGCGGCGGTGCTGATAAAACTGCCTATCAGCAACAGCGACATCAAACGTTTCGGCATCATGATCATTGGCCTCGTCCTTAACTTACTCTAACCTCATAATCATCGAACTGCAGGGCTGCGCACCACTACTATTTCTTGGCGCCGCCGCCCTCGGCCTTGTTGAACAGGAACTGGCCCACCAGCCGTTCCAGGATCAGCGCGGACTGCGTGTATTTAACTTCGCCACCGGGCTGAAAATATTTGTCCTCGGCGCCGGGCTGCAAACCCACGTACTGCTCTCCCAGCAGACCGGAGGTCAGGATGCTGGCGGAGCTGTCATCGGGGATCTGATTGAATTTGGGATCGATCTCGAGCTTGACCACCGCCTCGTATGTTTTCTGATCGAAGGTTATCGAGGTCACCCGACCGATACGCACCCCCGCCATGGTCACCGGGGCGCGCACCTTGAGGCCACCGACGTTGTCGAAGCTGGCCGTCAACTCATAGCCTTGCTGGGTCGAGAAGGTGCTCAGGTTGCTCACCTTCATGGCCAGCATGAACAATGCCGCGAGACCTGCGGCGATGAACACGCCCACGGCGACCTGGACCGTCTTGGACTCCATATCAAAAGCCTCCAAACATTAATGCGGTTAATATAAAGTCCAGGATCAACACCGCCAGGGAGGAATAGACCACCGTGTTGGTGGTGGCACGGCTCACCCCCTCCGCGGTGGGCACCGCGTCGTAGCCCTGGAATACGGCGATCCAGGTGGCCACGAAACCGAACACGACGCTCTTGATTACGCCGTTCAGGATGTCCTCATGGAAGTCCACACTGGACTGCATCTGGGACCAGAACGCGCCATCGTCCACACCCAGCATGCCGACCCCGACGAAATAACCACCCAATATACCCACGGCACTGAATATCGCCGCCAGCAACGGCATGGATATCAATCCGGCGAGAAAGCGCGGTGCAACAATCCGCCGCAACGGATCGACCGCCATCATCTCCATGCCCGATAACTGCTCGGTGGCCTTCATCAGGCCGATCTCGGCGGTCAGGGCGGAACCGGCACGGCCCGCAAACAGCAACGCCGCCACCACCGGCCCCAGTTCGCGCACCAGAGACAGCGCCACCACCGGCCCGAGAGAGGCCTCGGCGCCGAAATCCACCAGGGTATTATACATCTGCAGCCCCAGCACCATCCCGACGTTCAGGGCCGACACCACGATAACCAGCAGCGACAATACACCCACTGAATAGAGCTGGCTGACGACCAGGCGCGGCTGCAGCAGCAGAGAGGGGAGCCCGGCCAGCACGCGCAGGAGAAACAGTCCGGCGCGGCCGACCCGTTCAAAAATCAGCAATCCGGCTTGTCCCAGGGATTGCAACCACACCGTCATCTGTATATCCCTACCGTATTTTTCTTATTTCCACATCGCATCATAATAGCGTTCAACGCCGTATGCGCGGGCCGTTACCAACAGGATGTTGAAAAAGTCCATTCCTGGCCTTTTTCAACTCGCTGCGCCGCGCTACACGCCCGCGGCTTGCTCTGAAAACCAAACACTTACGTGTCCGGTTTTCGAGCGACGCATCCCTGCGCCGCCATCAGCGGGGTGTTTTTCAACACCCTGCTAACATAGTACCTCAGTCACGGCTCAACAAATCCTCGGCGTAGTCGGGCGCCGGGTAGTGAAACGGCGCGGGACCGTCGGGCAGTCCGTTCCAGAACTGGTGCACCCAATCAGACTGAGAGTGGGCAAGCTTGTCCGGGGGGCCGTGCTCCACCACTTTGCCCCCCGATATGACATAGATATCGTCTGAGATGGCGGAGACTTCCTGCACGTCATGGGACACGATAATGCTGGTCAGGCCCAGGGTGTCGTTGAGGCGCTTGATCAGCTGCATGATCACGCCCATGGTAATGGGGTCCTGGCCGGTAAACGGCTCATCGTACATGATCATCATGGGATCCAGGGCGATGGCCCGGGCCATGGCGACACGCCGGGCCATGCCGCCGGACAGCTCGGTGGGATTCAGGTCGCGCGCGCCGCGCAGACCCACCGCCTGCAGCTTCATGAGCACCAGGTCGCGGATCATCGCCTCCGGCAACCGGGTATGCTCACGCAGCGGAAAGGCCACGTTTTCAAACACACTGATGCCGGTGAACAGTGCACCGTTCTGGAACATCATGCCCATGCGCTTGCGCAGTTGGAACAGCTCCCCACGGGAAAGCTCGGGCACCGATTTGCCGTCCACCACCACGCTGCCGCGGTGGGGCTTGAGCTGACCGCCGATCATGCGCAACAGGGTGGTCTTGCCGGTGCCGCTGGGGCCCATGATGGTGGTGACCTTGCCGCGCTGAATATCGATATCGACACCATCGAAGATCATACGCGCGCCGAAGCGGAAGTTGAGGCCGCGTATGGCGACTAAGGTATTATCCTGATCAGACATGGTGTTTCATCGACTGTACCCGATCGTTACCCGGCGTAAATCAAATCCTTAGCGACGAGCATTTCCGCGGCAGTATAATCCATTTCAACCGCCGTGGCATAACAACGCGAATGGCGCTGTCACGAATGACAACGTGCGAAATATGGGTTTCGACGGCGGCGTTTACAGCGCCGTCACCGGGATTTCATTTGCAATACTACGTCCCGGCGACGGTCATGCGCTCGATGAGGATGGAACCGGTGCGGATATTGCCGCGTGTATCCACGTCACGGCCTATACCCTGGATACGCATAAAGATATCGCGCAGATTGCCGGCGATGGTGATCTCCTGTACCGGGTACTGAATCTCGCCGTTCTCCACCCAGAAACCGGATGCGCCGCGGGAATAATCCCCGGTGACGATATTCACGCCCATGCCCATGAGCTCCGTCACCAACAGCCCGTTACCCATTTCCGTGA
>CAYXAX010000041.1:0-9494 GCA_964463055.1 uncultured Gammaproteobacteria bacterium
GCGGCGGAGACAGTGGCGGTGATCATCGGCCTGGCGGCAGGCATCTACCCCGCGCGCCGCGCCGCCCGTCTCGACCCGGTGGAAGCACTGAGGACGGAGTGATCCCCTCTCACTCGGCGCCGGATCGGGCCATGGGTTGGTCCAGTGGCACAACCGTCAGGTGCCTGCCGTAACAGGCACCGGTATCGATGAAACACACGTTGCCCACGACGCGGGGACTGTCCACGGGGGTATGGCCGCAGTACACGCGGTCGATGCCCTCTACCGGGTCCGTATTGCCGCCGCGGGCACGGGTCCGTCCCCACAAGGCGGTCTCCCGGATCTTGGCGTTTCCACTCGCGAGCCCGTCCGTGAACTGTTCCCACGTCAGGCCCGCGGGAAGGTCGGCATGGACGATGCCCACGCTGGCGCCGGCGATGGCCACTTCCATGGCCAGGGGCAACGGCCGGAATGCCTCCAGCATGCGTTGACGCAGGTCGTCATCCTGCGCCAGCCACCACTCTCCGCCGTTCACCCGCGTCCACCAGAAAAAGGTATCGGCGTTGTCGCTGGCGTCCAGCGCCATCTCTTCATGGTTACCGAGGATGGCGTGAAACCACGGCTTAGCCAGCCACGCCAGCGCCGCCGGCGAATCGGCGCCACGGTCGACCAGGTCGCCCACGGAAAACAGGCGGTCCACCCGCGGGTCGAATGCCAGCTCCGCCAGGACCTGATCCAAGCGGCCGAATTCCCCATGGATGTCTCCCACCACGTAATCACGCCCTAGCTCATTGACGGCAAACCGCTTGACCGCTTGGTACACGTCCGTCATTTATTCCGTCCTCGCAGGCCGCTGAATTGGGATTGAATGTTCACCGCCCGGTACACCTTGTATTAACGTCGCTATATATCCCAAAATAACCCCTCTCACATGCCTTGACAGGCACGGGCGTCGAAGATGCGAATAAGCTTCATCACAGCCGCCTTGATGTTCGCGCAGATATCGGTCCCCGCGTTGTGGCTTGGGGGCGCCGGCTTGGCAGCCGCGCAGGCGTCGAATAACGACGGGTTAACTTTAGCACAGGGAGGCATGACCATGAGCTTGACGCTGACCTCTCCAGCCTTCACCCATAACGGCCATATCCCGACGCGGTACACCTGCGACGGCGGTGATGTCTCCCCGCCCCTCGCATGGTCGGGTGTGCCGACAGACGCAATGACCCTGGTACTGATCATGGATGATCCGGACGCGCCCGACCCCGCCGCACCGCAAATGACCTGGGTGCACTGGGTACTGTACAACATCCCCCATGACACCCCGGGGCTGGCAGAGGGCGCCGCGGCCGGGGGCCTGCCGCACGACACCCTGGAAGGCGAAAATGACTGGAAACGCCCGGGCTACGGCGGGCCTTGTCCACCCGTGGGACGGCACCGTTATTTTCTCAAACTGTATGCTTTGGACACGAAACTTCCCGACCTGCACCGGCCCTCCAAAAAACAACTCCAACAGGCCATGCATGGGCATATTCTGGCCCGCACCGAGTTGATCGGGACATACCAGCATTAGTTTCCCGGTTCCGCGTTGCGGATTGGGGACAAAAACGGCGGCTTCACACTTGTACGACAGGCAACCCGTCAACCGCCGCCTTAGGCGATCTTATCCTGCCGCCGCACGGCGGGCAGCGGGTAGGGGTGCAATTCGTTGAGCGGCACGCTGGCGCCGGCATGTTGAACCACGCGCACGTGCTCACGGCGAAATTCCCGCGCATTGGCCAGACCGCACGAATGGGCGATCATATCGATCTCATCACTGATACTCTTGGCATAGGTGGCCACGCGCCGCGCCTTCGATGCCACCACCAGGCCCTTCTGCAGGCGGTGGTTGTGGGTGGTCACCCCGGTGGGGCAGGTATCCAGGTGACACTGCAGAGACTGGATACACCCCAGGGCGAACATGAAACCCCGCGCGGTGGCCGTAAAGTCGGCGCCCATGCACAGCGCCCAGGCAACATCCGCCGAGGTCACCAACTTTCCTGATGCCACCACCATAATACGGTCCTTCAATCCGCTCTCCAGCAGCACGTCCACCATTATGGGCAACGCCTCGGTTAGGGGCAGACCTACGTGGTCGGCGAGCACGGCGGGGGCCGCCCCCGAACCACCGTCACCGCCATCCACGGTGATGAAGTCCGGGGCGCTGTCGGGGCCGCGGCGCAATATGGCTTCACACAAGTGGCGGGGAAATTCGGCCGTGGAGATCACCGCCTTGAATCCCACCGGTAACCCGGTGGCCTCACGGATGCGCTGGATCATATCCAGCAAGTCGTCCGCGGACTTGATCTCAACGTGTCTGTTTGGGCTCAACGACGGCCTGCCCGCCGCGATACCGCGTATGTATGCGATTTCCGGCGTGACCTTGATGCCCGGTAATATGCCGCCCTTGCCCGGTTTGGCGCCTTGGGAGACTTTGATCTCAAAGGCGCGGACGTACTTGCCTACCTCCCTGACCTTGGCCATGTCAAGGTGACCGTGTTCATCGCGTACGCCGTACTTCGCTGTACCAATCTGAAACACCAGGTCGCAGCCACCCTCCTGGTGGTAGGACGACAGGCCGCCCTCCCCGGTGTTGAGCCATACACCGGATTCCGCCGCCCCCTTGGACAAGGCCCGCACCGCCGGCGCTGAGATGGCGCCAAAGCTCATGGCGGAAATGTTGACAATACGCTGTGCGCTGAAAGGCCTGTCACACTGTGGGCCGATGACCAGCACCGGCGAGGTGGTACGCTCCTCCTCCAGTACCGGGTATGGGGAGTTTATGAATATCACCGAACCGGATTCACGCAGATCGTTGGTGGAACCGAAACCCAGTGTGCCTCCAACCCCCTTGGCGGTACAGTATACCCATGTGCGTGTGGCGCGATTGAACGGCAGTTCCTGGCGGTCGCTGGCGAAGAAATACTGGCGGAAATAGACCCCCAGGTTCTCAAGAAAGTAGCGCGCGCGTCCCAACACCGGGAAATTGCGCCGTATGGCATGGTCTTTCTGAAATATATCCTGCAGGAACATTCCCAGCAGGGCAAGCATGATCAGGCTCGCCACCCAGCCCATCACAACCACCACCCAGCTGAGCAATTCTAGCGCGCTAAAAGTCCTGTCCATGAGTCGTTGCTATAAAGGTAGTAATAAGCCGACGCGTCGTGTGATCACGCTCGCGTCATGTCATCGCCACGCGACACGCCCCGTTCCTGTATTGAGAGTAACTGATGCCTCCAGGGTTCCATGCCATGATGTCGCTGCTCAACATACAGCGCCGCCCCCAATTAGAATTATCGGATTATCAAGGGCAAAGATTAATCCAACCCGGTTGCCGTTTACTCCAGGCGGCAGCGGCGCTGCATACGGGTATAATGCCGTGCTTAATCACAAACAACCCAGCGTATGCAACGAGCTCCGCGCCCATGATACCCCTGCACGACGACAACCCTACCACCATCCGCCCGGTGATCACCATCGGCTTGATTGTCGTCAATACGCTGGTATTTTTATGGGAAATATCTCTGGGATCAGACGGCATGCAGCGCGTGGCGTACTCCCTGGGCACCATCCCCGCCGTGCTGCTGCACGGGCAGGCACTGCCCCCGGGACTGGCGCTGGTTCCCGCACCGGTGACCGTATTCACCGCCATGTTCCTCCACGGCGGATGGCTGCACCTCATCGGCAACATGCTGTTTCTATGGATATTCGGTAACAACGTGGAGGACGCCATGGGGCATGCCCGCTTCATCGTCTTTTACCTGGCGGGCGGGCTGGGCGCCGCCCTGGGACAGGCATTCATGGACCCGGCCTCCACCGTGCCCATGATCGGTGCCAGCGGCGCCATCTCCGGCGTACTGGGCGCCTATCTGCTGCTGCACCCTCACGCCCGGGTACTGGTGCTCATCCCACTGGGCATCTTCACCCAGCTGGTGCGCCTGCCCGCCATGTGGGTACTGGGCTTTTGGTTCGTATTCCAGATAGTGAACTCGGTATTCGCCGCCAAAGGCCAGGGCGGCGTGGCCTGGTTCGCCCATGTGGGCGGATTTGCCTTCGGCCTGCTGCTGATTCCGTTCTTCAAGTACCCCAACGTCCCCCTTTACAACCCGTTTCGCCACGGCAGCGGACACCGCCGTTAACCGCCGCCACTCATGTTCCGGTAAATTCCTCCGACACAAGGAGTAAGACCATGACGTGGGAAGATGCCACAGGAGAAGGCGGGTGCACGATCAGGAACGGGCCGACCTCGAATCACAGGTACTGGCGATACTCCAGGCGCTGCCCGCCGGCGTGAGTGAATACGAGCTGATCCGCCGACTGGCCGATGACGGCCACGCGGGCTTTCAGGGAAAACCGCTCGGTGACAGCGCATGCCTGTTTCGTATGCACTTCGCCCTCTTTCATGTACTGTATCGCCTGCAAGAGCGGCTGGGACGGGAGCGTAGAGGCACCCTGCACATCAGTCCCCTGCGAATTGCCTTGCACGGCTATTCGCAGGCCCAGGCGGACAACGGCGATCTCTGCAGCCATGATCCGCTGCGCGACTATTACCTGAATCTTGATCACCTCGATAATACCAGCGCCGCGGACGTGGACGCCCTGCTGCATAGCTTCTGGTCGAGAATGAGCGACGGCGGGCAACGTAAAGATGCCCTGCGGGCGTTGGGCCTGAACGACCCGGTGGACAACGACACCATTAAACACCGCTACCGGCGGCTGGTGATGCGCCTTCACCCCGACAGGGGCGGTGACGCCCAACGTCTGCGTGACGTCAACGCCGCCATGTCTGTATTGATGCAAGGGCGCAAGCGGGCTTGATTCTCAGTAACAAGCATAGGGCACCGATGCGTGTCCGGCGCCACCATGCAGCATTCAACCGTGAATAATTATTTGGCGGGAATGCCGTCGCCGTCGGGTTTTATGGTGTGTCCCGAGGTAAAGGGGAGTTTGAGGGGAAGGGACGGAAACGAGGGCAGCATTGTGCCATGGGTAGCGCCGGCGTCCTCCCATGGCGCGGCCTTGACCTTGAACGCGCCGGTGACCGCCACGCCGTACAGTGACAGGATTGCCACGCCGATGAGGACAATCCATATCAATGCACGCGAGACAAACCGCTGCAGTCTGCGCAGATAACGACCGCGCGGCGGTGTTTCAACTTCATCGCGCGGCGGCGGCAGCCGCAATACTGTGTGCCCATCATCAGCGGCGACTTCTGTAAACTGGTTGACGCGAATGGCGGAGGGCCGTGGCGGCACCTCGCCGTCGTCAGCAGACTGAAAGATGTTCACCCTCGCCCCGGACTGCTGGGCACTCATCGCGGCCACGGCCTTTTCCAGCCTGCGCCGCTCCAGCTCCACCTCGGCAAGGCGCAGGCTGCGGTCCTCGATATCCTGGCGCACGGCCATGAGATTCAACTCCGCGGCCTCGGCCCGATCCTGGGCCTCGCGGCGACTTTTCTCCGCACTGCGCGCAAGCGCCACCACCTTCTTCAAACGGTGGCGGAATTTGTTCAATTGTTGATCCAGGCGCTGATGGGATTTGTTTTGCGCTTCGAGCTTGTGTACCGCCTCTTCTTT
Source organism: uncultured Gammaproteobacteria bacterium (assembly GCA_964463055.1). GTDB lineage: Bacteria > Pseudomonadota > Gammaproteobacteria > CAWJPQ01 > CAWJPQ01 > CAWJPQ01. The sequence goes on from CAYXAX010000041.1 coordinate 5,589, forward strand.
ATGCGCCTTTTCGCGCACAAGCTCTTCCTTTACGGCGGCAAATTCGGCGGCCAGAGCCCCACCTTCCTCACTCTCTTCCTGAATGCGTTGCAGCTCTTGGTGCTGACGCTCCAATTGCTTCTCGATAACCTTGTTGAGTTCCAGCTCCCGCTCCAGCCTGCGTCGTGCCGCGGTGAGCTCCGCCTTGAGCCCGGCATCCGCCTGCTGCGCCTGACGCAATTGAATCAGCTCTTCCTCCCGTGCGGCGAGGCGGGCCGCGGTATCCTGTCTGGCCTCGATCTCACGCTCAAGGGTACGTTTCACAGACGACAGCTCGGACCTGAGCTCATCATCGACTTCCAGAACGTGCTGAAGACGCAGCAGCTCTTCATCCTTGTGCGCAAGCACCTCCTCCACCGCTTTCCTTTGCTCCTCCTCATTGGCCAGCGCCTGGGTCACGGCCTCAAGCTCGGCCTGGAGTTCAGCGTCCGTCTCGCGGGATTGCTGAATACGCTGCAGTTCGTCCAGAGTGGCGGCATGCTGTGATTCCAGCTCCCGGGTATGGGTGCGCGCCTGATCCAACTCCCTGTGCAGTGACGAAAGCTCATCCTTGAGCTCTCCTTCCTCCTCACGGGTATGCTGAAGTTTACGCAGCTCTTCGCCCAGCGCTACCATCTCCTGCTCCATGGAGTGCCTGGTCGACTTCTCCTGCGTAAGCGATTCCTCCAGACCGGCCAGTCTGCCGTTGAGTTCCTTCTCCCTTGCCTGCAGTTGCTGAAAATCCTCCAGCGCCCGGTCCTTTTCCGCAACCCGAATTTCCAGGTCACGCTTGTGCAGGCTTACCTTTTCCAACTCCTGCTTCACTGTAGCGAGTTCGGCACCCACCCTGGCGTCGGCCTCATGGGCATGACGAAGCTGCTGCAATTCACTTTGCTGGCGTGCCAGTTGATTTTCGATATGCTTTTTATGCTCGCGCTCACGATCCAGATCCTGCTTCGCCGCGGCAAGCGACTTCTTCAACTCCGCATCGGCGGCGCCTTGCTTCGCTGCCGGCTTGGCACGAATGGATGTCACTTCGGCCACTGCCGGGGCCGGGGCATCGTGTTTATTCTGCTCCTGCACGGGCTGCAGGCGGGCGGTCGTCGGGATCTGTGTTCCTTCCTTCAATATGCAGGCATCAATGCCCTGCTGGCACAGAAAGAAGGCCGCGGCGGAGCTGCGGTTCAACACATTGCTGACGGTAATATGGGGGCGACCGGCATCCAATTCATTGGCACGTGAACGCAGCAGATTGAGGGGAATATTCACCGCTCCGTCTATCCCGTCGGTGCCATACTCTTCCGGCCTGCGCACATCCAACAGCACCGCACCGTCTCGCATCAGGCCCTGCGCCTGCTGCCAGGTCACATATTTCAGGACCGGCTGTACCAGCAGGGTGGTAAATGCCTCCTTGGACAGGCGCATCAAGCTGCCATCGTGAATCATCGTCACGGTCGCACCGCGCCGGCCATTAGTGATCAACGCGTCCTCACCGAAGCCATCCCCCACCCGTAGTTCCGCCACGTCCACCTCGCCCTTGCCCGACGGCGACTTTGTGGTGACGCGGCAACGCCCCTCCTTGACGATGTAATAATAATCATCGTTTTCACCCTGGCGCATGATCTCCTGGCCGGCCGTCACCGGCATCTCCTCCATACGCGACAGTAATTCGCGGATATTGCTGGGTGGCAGCCTCATAAAGACTTTTGCCTGAAGAAAGCATGTCAGCCAATCAGTATCGGTGGCGGAACGTATGTCACTGACTTCATAGTCCGAGGAGCCGTTCAAGCGATCCAGCAGTTCATCGGCATCCGCCGCCACTTCCAGGACGGCACAATCTACTTTGGCCTTGGCAGCAATCCCCTGCGACTTTGGCTTCACCAAGGGATGCTTGGATGCTTCGGTGCCCGCCGCTACCACCGTCACCACCTCGTTGTGGGAAACGAGCTCCGCCGTCCCAGACAACAAATAGAAGGTGGACTTCGATGTGTCGCGATGTGCGCCGACTTCCTGTCCGGCAGCGATATTGTGAACGCTGGAAACGGAGATCAGGCGCTTGAGTTCGGAGGCATCCAGCAGATTCAACGGCGTCAAGGACCGCAGCAGGGTCTCATCGACGGTCCATTGGCTCTTTTTACGCGCCAGGCGGGACGTCCACATGGAAATGGTTGAAGTGCGGCTCATATGAATAGGGGATCGCTGTAAAGTGATATGCTCATCGTCGGGTACGCCTCGCCTCAGGACTTAATTTCCGGCCTGTCTGCTGTCGACCTCCACTGTCATATCGGCAGGATGTAAGCCTAGATGATTGCCGATGGGCAAACTGTGATCGCCTGCTCAAACACACCGTAAACCGATCACGTTACGCGCCCGCGCACGGACATCGTCCAGTCTTGATCGAGGCCATTGCGGCCCTGTGTCATGAGATGTTATTCATATGCATGCCCGGACCCGCCGCAACACCCGCGAGATGAACTGTGACACCGGACAAAAAGCAAAACGCCGCGATGGGCAGGCCGTGGCATACCCTTAGCGCCGAACACGCCCTGCAACTGCTGGAGGCGTCGGATCGCGGCTTAAGCGAAGAACAGGCCGCGCAGCGCCTGGTGACCTACGGCCGTAACACGCTGCCAGAACCGCCTCGCACCGGGTGGTGGCGGGTCTTTTTCAAGCAATTCAAAAGCGCATTGATCTATGTGCTTCTCGCGGCGGCCGTTCTGTCCCTGGTCATAGGGGAATTCAGCGACGCCGGATTTATCATGGCGGTGTTGTTGATCAATGCCATTGTAGGAACGGTACAGGAATACAATGCCGAGACCAGCGCCCGGGCCCTGGGCAGAATCATGCAGATCACGGCCCGTGTCGTGCGCAACGGGCGCAGACAATCCATCGACAGCGCCGCACTGGTCCCCGGCGATGTAGTGATACTCGAGGCGGGCGATGCCGTCCCGGCGGATATACGGCTATTGTTCACGCACGAGGCGCGCGCCGATGAATCGCTGTTGACCGGCGAATCCACCCCGGTAACGAAGGACGCAAAGGCGGTGGTGACCGATCCCGGCGCGGCGGTCGCCGACCGGAATAATCTGCTCCATGCCGGCACACACCTGGTTGAAGGACGCGCCACGGGGGTGGTATGCCGTACCGGGGCGCGCACCGAGGTCGGCCGCATCGCGGCCTCCCTGGGCGCTAGCGCCGCACCGCCGCCGCTGGTACTGCGCCTCAGGCACTTTACATTCGTTATCGCCGTCGTCACCCTGGCGTTCATCGTGGTACTCGCCATCGGTCAGCTGCTGCGCGGCGCCGGTCTTATAGAGACATTCTTCCTCGCCGTGGCACTGGCGGTGGCCGCCATCCCCGAAGGGCTGCCGGTGGCCATTACTGTGGCATTGGCCATCGCCTCCCATCGCATGGCTGAACGCCACGTCATCGTCCGCCTGCTGCCCGCGGTGGAAGGGCTGGGGACCTGCACTCTTATCGCCAGCGACAAAACAGGGACCTTGACCGCCAACCGGCTGACGGCCAAACGCCTGATACTGGCGGACGGCTATGACGTCGATATCGGCGGGGAAGGATTCGAAGCCGCCGGGCACATCACCCATAACGGTCTGAGCGTAGATCCCCTGCATACGGAGGCCGTACACCGACTGGCGGTCTCAAGCACGTTATGTAACGAAGCTGAGTTCTGGACAGAAGGCGACGGCGCGCATTTCAGCGGTGATACCGTGGACGTGGCGTTTCTCGTATTCGCCGCCAAACTCGGCTTGACCCGTACCGCCCTTGACCGGGAATACCCGGCGCTGGGCGCCATACCGTTCCAGGCATCACGTCGTTACGCCGCCACGTTCAATGAGGGCACGGGCACGATATACGCCCACGTCAAGGGCG
>CAYXAX010000041.1:9594-16733 GCA_964463055.1 uncultured Gammaproteobacteria bacterium
GGCGGCGCTGCGGGATCTGACCTTTCTCGGCTTCATGGGATTCATCGACCCGGTCAGAGAGGGTGTGCCGCAGGCCCTGGAAAAATGCCGCGGCGCCGGCATCGAAGTGGCCATGGTCACCGGCGATCACCCGGTGACGGCGCTGGCCATCGCCCATCAGCTGGGCATCGCCGCCCAGGAATCCCAGGTCATGACCGGCCGGATGCTCAATGAACTGCGGCAGGACAAACAGGCACTATTGGCACATATCGCCCATACACGGGTCTTCGCCCGTGTCGAACCGGCGCACAAGACGCAGATAGTCAAGGCGTTTCAGGATGCCGGTCACTATGTGGCGGTCACCGGCGACGGCGTCAACGACGCGCCGGCCCTGAGGGCGGCCAACATCGGTGTGGCCATGGGGCGCGGCGGCACGGACGTGGCGCGCCAGGCGGCGGACCTGATCCTTACCGATGATAATTTCGCCTCCATCGTCAACGGCGTCGAGGAGGGCCGTGTCGCCTACAGCAACGTGCGCAAAGTCACATGGCTGCTGATCAGTACCGGCGTCGCCGAAATACTGCTGTTTTTTCTGTCCTTTCTGTTCTCCCTGCCGCTTCCACTCAACGCCGTTCAGCTGCTGTGGCTTAACCTGGTCACCAACGGCATCCAGGACGTGGCACTGGCCTTCGAGCAAAAGGAACCCGGAATTCTCAATCGCCCCCCACGCCCACCCGGCCAGCCGATTTTCGACCGTCGCATGATCGAGCAGACCGTGTTATCGGGCGCCTTTATCGGGACGGTAGCCTTTTGTGTCTTTTACTGGATGATGTCGCACCCCGGGTGGAGCGAATTCGAGGCCCGCAATGTCCTGCTGCTGGTCATGGTGCTGTTCGAGAACTTTCAGGTATTCAACTGCCGTTCTGAGTCACGATCTGCGTTTAAGGTGGCGATGCGCGCCAATCCCCTGCTGATACTGACGGTCATCGCCGCACAGGGCGTGCATATACTTGCCATGTATACGCCGGGATTGAGCGGTGTACTTGAGATCGCGCCGGTGTCGTTGACCGCCTGGCTGTCCATGCTGCTGACGACCGCCAGCCTGATCGCGGTCATGGAGGGCTACAAACGCTGGAGGCGCGCCATGTGAGAACACAAGGGGTATTTTGCGCGCCCCTAGTCCCCTTGTTACACTGTACGTCAACCCCCATGATGTGCGGCCACCTCTGGAAATAACAGTAATTCCCACCTGGCTACGGAGGGCATGCACCTGATCTCATGGCTGCCTGCATCATCGTGGTTTGCTTGATGCGCGCCATCGACACATGGTCGCGTCAGCTCAAGGAGGCCTTTGATGAATGGAGCAATGATCGACATCGATACCTGCCATGCCGCCCTGCTCATCGTCGACATGCAGCCTGACTTCATGCCGGGAGGCGCCCTGCCGGTGACCGAGGGTGACCAGATTCTTCCGATTATCAGGGACCTGATGGAGTCGGACCTGTTTGGCGTGCAGGTGGCGACACAGGACTGGCATCCGCCCCACCACACGTCCTTCGCCAGCGCACACCACGGCCGCAAGCCCTTCGACAAGATCATGCTCCATGGTCATGAGCAGACCCTGTGGCCGGACCACTGCGTTCAGGATACAACCGGCGCCACGCTGCACCCATCCCTGCCATGGCATACGGTCTCCGCGATCATACGCAAGGGCATGGACCCGCAGGGTGACTCCTACAGCGGCTTTCGCAACAACTGGAACGCAGCGGGCGAACGCCCCGAGACGGGCCTGGCGGGCTATCTGCGGGCGCGGTCCGTCACGCAGGTCTATCTGTGCGGACTGGCGCGGGATATCTGCGTCAAGTGGACCGCCGGAGACGCAACACGCGAGGGTTTCGACACCTTTTACCTGTGGGACGCCAGCCGGCCCGTGGATCCCGACAGCGACGAAGGCGTGCGCAAGGAGTTGTCCGCCATGGGTGTACGGCTCGTTACCACCGCTCAACTACCCGCCAAACACTAGCCGCCGCGGCACGAAGCATCCTTCCCCTGCGCTTGGGCCCAAGCGCAGGGGAAGGGTATCCCTATGCGGTCCAAGGCGCAGTCCACGCGCCCCTTCCCTGAGTTCTCGTCCCTGAAATCCCGTCCCTGATGACCCCTTTCCCTTTGTGACATGGTGATCTCCATCCGATTGAATATCCGGTCACTCGCCTGACTGTGCAACCGCTTCGCCGCCGATATCAAAAGATAGTCGGATAAGGTGAAATCCAGTATGTGACGAGGTAATAAATGCCCCAAATGAGCAGACCCAGTACGACAAGCCACAACCACAGGGGCACGATGCCGTGCTGTTCCCGGAGTTTCGAATCCCGGTACTCGTAGACCTCGTGGCTCCCGGTCCCGCCGCCGAGGCCGTCGGAGTCGGGCAGTTCCGCCGTATAGGGGCGAAGAAATCCTGACACGAGGCTTCCCGCCTCACCGCCGTCGGCATCGTGTTCGTGGGCCTGCGGCTGTTCCTGCTCTGTTCCCGGCGCCATCAGTGTGTCTCCTTTTTCACCGGATCCGCTTTAGCGACCTGCCGGTCGCTCACCGGCGGCGCCTCGACTATGGCCTTTCCGATATCGCCCCGGTCGGCGGCATCGGAAAGTATGGCCCACATGCGCCTGCGCGCTTCGGGCAGTTTGCTCTTGTCCATATCTGCTTGGAGGAGTTCCTGTTCATGGGCCTTGATGCGCAGGGACTGTACGTAATGCACCACATCCCATACCTCGGCCGGCTTCAATGTCTCTTGGAAGACCGGCATCGGCGTGCCGCCGACACCGGTCATGATGGTTTGGTATTCGTGGATGCTGTCGTGACCCAACTCGACGCCACCCTCCACGCCGGCGTCCACGGTTATGTTCGCCGGTGTGACGGAATGACCCCACTCGTCAGTCAGTGAATTGGCCAGAGAACCGTCGCCCTTGCCGTCCTTACCGTGGCATACCGCGCAATTTTGATCAAACAGCTGTTTGCCGTGATTGATTGAGGCCTCAGTCACCTCGGGCTCGGCAGGCACGTCGATGGACTGTTCCACTTTTTCCTTTTTCCAGCGATCGGAAAATGTCTTAATGTATTCGATTACCGCCAGGCGGTTCTTGGCGGGGAGGGAATACCACGGCGGCATGGGCGTTCCCCACAGGCCGTGGGTGATGGTCTTGAACAGGTCCGCATTGGTAGGCAGGGAGTCCTTGCCAGGCGTGCTGTGGAACTTGAAGATCCCGGACGTGAAGTCCCGCGGCTTGACTTTGAAAAACTTGGCCGCCGGCCCCTTGCCATTGCCCTCGGCGCCGTGACAGCCGATGCAGCGGCGCTGGTACACATGTTTACCCAGTGCGAGCAAATCGGGCTCGTCCTGCGGGGAGACGTGCAGCGACAGCCCGGTATCCACCTGGGTTGAGGAGAAACCCTCGCGCCAGTCACCTATACCCCTGCCCAGGTGCTGCAGATAGGCGTCCAGCGCCTTGCCATCGGCGTTGAGCTGTGGCGCCTCGCCGGGCTTGTCCGGTTTCTTATAGAGCCAGGGAAAACGCGGCATGATGGAGTCCGGTACGATAAGGCGCGGATTCCAGTGATGTGCGGCGTGCCAGCCGTCGCTGTACTTGTGGCCGATGCGGGTCAGGTCGGGGCCGATGCGGCGCGTGCCGAACAGGTGGGGCATGTCGTAGGCGTATTCACCCAACTGCGACTGCGGACCCCAGCGAAACTTTTCGTCACTGAGGGGGCGCACGTACTGGGAGTGACAGTACCAGCACCCCTCTCGTATATAGACCCTCCTGCCGCGCAACTCCTGGGGCGTGTAGGCCGCCACCCTGATGGTCTCGCCGGTGGCGTCGCCCGTGACCGTTTTGACATGGGTCTTGGGCGATATCAGCAGGGAAATGCCCTGGGAATAGAGGGCCAGGCAAAAGAAGCCCACACCGGCGGTGATCATCACCGCCTGGGGCTTTTCGTACCACGCAAGCCTGACCTTGGGATGCCACGGGCTGGGCGCCGAGGCCACCGCCTCGCGGGACAAAGACTCCCCATGGCGCGCGGTCTTGATGAAATTGATCACCATCAACACCAGACCGATGTCGATCATGGCGCCGGAGATGGTGCGCGCGACCCACCACGGCTTCATCTCCTTAACCGTGTCGACGAAATTGGCGCCGTATTCCAGCATCTCGTCCTGGATAAACCCTTGGGCCATCAAGCCGACGGTCATCACGCCCACCCCGGAGACCATCAGCCAGAAATGCCAGCTGGCCAGCCTGTAGCTCCACAACTCGCGCCCGGTGACCTTGGGCCACACGTAGTACAGCCCGGCGATGGCCCACACCACCATGGCGCCCAGTACCGTGAAGTGGGAGTGGGCGATGACGAAATCGCTGAAGTGGGTGACCACCTGCATGCCGCGCAGTGCCTCGGTTGACCCTTGGAAACAACCGAATAAATAGAAGATTGCGCCGAGGATACAGAACTTGGCGGCATAGCTTGCCCCATCCTTGCCCCCGGCGACGGCCCCCCAACGCCCGGCAATGGTACCGAAGAAATTCACCGTCACGGCCCACACCGGAATGATGAGCAGCATGCTGCACACCACCGCGATGGTCTGGGTCCAGTAAGGGATAGGGCTGAACATGTAATGGTGCGTCCCGACGAAGGGATAGGCGAAGGCCAGGCTCCAGAAGCCGAGAATCGACAGGCGATGGCTGTACAAGGGCTCGCCGGTACTGGCGGGCAGAAAGTAGTAAACCATGGCGAGGCCCGCCGGCGTCAGCCACAGTCCCACCACGTAGTGGATGAACAACCCGTGCATGGCGGCGCTGTCGATGCCGAAGATGCCGGCATAGGGCAACACCACGTTTCCCAGGATCAGGTTAAGGAGCGTCCACACCAGGGCCGCACTGGCATACCACAGGGAGACATAGACCTTCTGCTCCCTGCGGTTATGTATGGTGACCACCACCTGGATGGCGACCAGTGCCAGGCCCACGAAGCGCAGGATATTGTACGGCCACTCGAATTCGTCGGCCTCGAAGCCGAGGTTGTAACCCATAAGCAGGGAGATCACCCCGGTGATAAGAAACGTATTCCATATGATCAGGCCGTACCAGCCCCAGTGTTCCTTGTACATGCGCACACCGCACAAGCGCGGCACCATGTAATACAGCAATCCCAGAAACGACGTGGAAAAGGCACCGAAGATCACGCCGTTGACGTGAACGGGTCGCAGACGCCCGAAAGTCAACCAGGATTCACCGTCTAGAAACCCCGGGTTGTGAAACTTGATGGAGACCAGGAGCCCGACCAGTGGGAATATGGTCAGCCATACCAACCCCCAGGTCAGCCATGCCTTGATCAGGCGCCGGTTGACCAATGACTCCGCCCCATCTCCGTTGGCTCCTACCTCCATTGTCTCCGTGGCCATAACTGACTCCTTATAAATACTCGGCGTGAGAATTCCCTACCCACGAATTCGGCGCAGATGAGGGTGTTTCTCTGGAGAAACACATGGTCCTTCTGCCCGGCTAGAGGCGATAAACCCTGCGTAAATGTGCTGAAACAGACTGCCGCCTATTGGCGGCTAACTAAAATACGTCAATTGAAAAGACGCGGTTGACATACCCTTGCGCTCTACTTGATTGCGGTTGCAGCGGAGTGAATCCCATAGAGCGCACTGTCAGGCATGAATTGAGTTCTAGCAGAGCGATCAGCACATATTGATCGTGTTGATGTATAGACTGCAGTTGTATCAGGTTGTTCCTGATATTAACAATCGACTTAATTTATGATAGGGACATGTCTTGCAAATCCTTACATCAAGCATGACTTCTGATGCTTGGGTATTATTTGAGAACGCTTATATCCAATATTGATATCCGGGACAGGGCATTTGCGGCTCATACACCGCGCGACAACGGATATCAGAGCCTTGATATCTTGAATTGGTTATATTCGGCGACGGAGGGGTGACGGGGCAAAACAGGTAATCCCATCACCGGCGAGCACCATTCAGCTACCCGTAAATTTCCAACCTCCTGCCCACAACTACCGCGGAGACCGCGAGGTTCAATGGCGAAATCGCATTTCGGATCACCGTGAAATGGCGCGGGCATTCCAACCGCCAGTAACATAGAGACGGAAATACCGCTTGAATCCCTGACGGGAAGTTCATATATAATTAAGCGTTACCTGGCAAAAACAATAAGTTAGAGAATTAGCCTGTAGCCCGCGCCGCCCAGCCCTCAGGTGCTCTCCTATTGACAATTCATAACTTTGGGAATATATTCCCAACTTATGAGCAATACAGCTTTGCAGGCACTTACAACAGCAGTCTCTCGGGTTTTGAGACCGCTTATTCGCATCCTGCTGCGCCACGGGGTCTCTTACAACACCTTCGCCGACATCGCGAAGTCCCTATATGTCGATGTCGCCATGGACGAGTTCGGCATCAAGGGGCGCAAGCCCTCGGTATCCCGGACGTCCATTATCACCGGCCTGACGCGCAAGGAAGTCATGCGGGTAAGGCAGAATCCAAAACCTGAGGACCACGCCGTCGCCGAGCAATACAACCGTGCCGCCAGGGTGATCAGCGCGTGGCTGCGGGACACCGCCTTCCTCACCGCAGATGGGCAGCCACAGATACTGGCGCTGGAGGGTAAAGAACCCACCTTCGCAACCCTGGTAAGACGCCACAGCGGCGACATGCCCACACGCGCCGTGCTCGACGAGTTACTGCGGGTCGGTGCCGTGGTGCGCGACGAAGACGGCAGCATTCGTCTCGTGTCCCACGCCTATATTCCCCATAGCAGCGAGACGGACAAGCTGCATATTCTGGGCACGGATGTGAGCTTTCTCATCAACACCATCGACCACAACCTGCAGCACGGCCAAGAGACTCCGCGCTTCCAGCGCAAAGTGGCCTATGACAACCTGCCCGACGAAGCATTACCGGCGTTTCGCACCCTTTCGGCGGAACAGGCGCAAGTCCTGCTGGAGCATCTGGACCAGTGGCTGTCACAACATGACCGTGACAGTCACCCCTCCGCTACCGGTACCGGGCGCAACCGCGCCGGGATAGGCATTTACTATTTTGAAGAACCCTACCGGGAAGAGGATTAAGCAGTGATGAAGCA
>CAYXAX010000042.1:0-16361 GCA_964463055.1 uncultured Gammaproteobacteria bacterium
ACGAGATCGCCGTGGGTTTCGGCCGCACCGGCACCCTGTTCGCCTGCGAACAGGCGGGCATCACGCCGGACTTCCTATGTCTGTCCAAAGGCCTCACCGGGGGATATCTGCCCCTGTCGGCGGTTGTTACAACGAATAACGTCTATCAGGCGTTCTATGATGACTACGAGAAGCTCACCGCGTTTCTCCATTCCCACAGCTATACCGGGAACCCCTTGGCGTGCCGCGCCGCCCTGGCCACCCTGGACATCTTCCGCGACGATGACGTCCTGGCCGCCAACAACGCTTTGGCAAGCACCATGACCCGGGCCACTGCCCACTTCTCTGAACACCCCCACGTCGCTGAGGTACGCCAGCACGGCATGATCCTGGCGGTGGAGATGATCCGCAACAAGGCGCGCCGCGAACCCTATCCGTGGCAGGAACGCCGCGGGCTGCACGTGTACCGCCACGCCCTTTCCCGGGGCGTCCTGCTGCGGCCCCTGGGCAACGTGGTCTATATGATGCCGCCGTATGTGGTCAGCGCCGACCAGATCGAACACATCGCTCAAGTGGCGTGGGAAGGGATAGGTATTGCTACGCAGGATTAAAGGGGTTAAAGATCGAAAGATGAAAAGAAAACACACGACAGACTTGTGAGCAAGCCATATATCTCACTGTATCCATCCTTTAAATTCTTTAATCTTTAACACTTTATATATGCGCATCCCCCGTATCTACTACCCCGACCACCTGTCACCGGGCATGACGGTGACCCTGGACGAGCCCACGGCCAATCACCTGGTGCGGGTGCTACGGCTGCAGACCGGCGCTGCGATTGTCTTGTTCAACAGCCGCGGCGGTGAATACCATGGCGCGCTGACATCGGCGAGCAAGCGCGCCGTCACCGTCCAGTTGTCGCGCCATGACTCCAGGGAAGTCGAATCACCCTTGCATATCGTCCTGGGGCAATGCATCGCGCGCGGAACGCGCATGGACTTTATCGTGCAGAAGGCGGTGGAGCTCGGCGTCGCGGAAATCGCCCCGCTGCTCAGCGAGCGCTGCGAAGTCAAATTGAAGGGTGAGCGGCAGGAAAGCAGGCTGCAGCACTGGCAGGGTATCTGTATCAACGCCTGCGAACAGTGCGGGCGCAACCACCTGCCGCGGATCCATCCCCCCGTCTCCATCGATGCATGGCTGGATCAGACAGGGACTGTGGGCGCGCCCGGCGCGCCGCTGGGTATCGTGCTCGACGCCGCCGGGTCACGCGATCTCAATTCATTGCCTTCCCCCGCCAGCGGCGCCCGGGTCATGATACTGATCGGTCCCGAGGGGGGGTTGACCGATGCGGAACTGGCTCTGGCGGCTCACCACGGATGGCATGGCGTACGGCTGGGTCCGCGCATACTGCGCGCCGAAACGGCGCCTGTCGCGGCGATCACGGCGATACAGGCACTGTGGGGGGATTTTTGTAGGCAAGGGACAAGATGAAAAGGGGCAAAGATTAAACGGCCTGGAAGGCCCATGCCAGATTTTGCACTTACCGCTTAATCTTTTAATCTTTTAATCTTGTATCTACCCATTCAGAACTTGAAATTAAACAGTCCCTCGTTGGCTACGTCGAATCCCAAGCTGTCATTCACCTGCCCGTCATTCACGACACGCATCAGCGCATCCGCCAAATCTTCCGGCGAGGCGTCCATATCCACCGGGCAGGCATTACGCACGTGATCCGGCATGCTGCGCATGACGCAGCTCTCCGCTGCCTGGGTCCAAACAGTACCGCCATTCTCCAGAATAGCCCGCGCCCCCAGGACGCCGTCGTTACCGATACCGCTGAAGATGACAGCCCCCGCCCGGGCGCCGAAGCGCTGAGCCACGCTGGTCATGATCTTGTCGATGGACGGCGGTGTGTCATCGTCGTCCGTATAAGTGCTGATCAACTGAATACACCCGTCGTGGCCTATGGCAAAATGCCGATCCATGGGGGCGATGATCAACTGGCCGTGCTGCAAGACATGACCGGAACAGGCCATGATCACCTGCAGGTCGGAGACACGCTCGATGTGATCCCTTAACAGGCCGGTGTGCTCCGCACCGATATGCTGGGCCAGGATAAATACCGCCGGCACATCGGCACTGAGGCGGCTGATGAAGCGCTTCACCGCATCCGGACCACCCAGTGAGGCTCCCAGAACCCACAACCGTTGAACGGCCTGGTGTGCGGGCGCCTCAACGACATCGAACAGATCATCACGCGGCGCCTCCTCGGGCATGTCTGTATCATGCCGCGACACGCCGGAACCGGCATAGCCGTCTTCAAACGGACTGTGTGCGGATGAGGACGGATTAGACACCCTGAAGATCTTCTTTGCGATCTGTTCGCCCAGGGCCTGCTCCAACACCGGTGCATGGCTCTCCAGGCAGGACCCGTCATTGAACAACACCGGCACGTTATCCTGGCCGACCAGCTTATCGATAACTTGTTGTTCCGCCTCGCTGGCGCCATCCAGATCAACGATCACCGCTGCGGCGTGATTGTCGATTCGCTTAAGTATGTCACCGGTCAGGGAAGTGTAGAGATTGGCGGAAACGCCGTTTGCCGCAAGCAAATCCCTGAGCTTGTTACCGCGACGCTCACTATTGCAGACAATAGCGACAGATAAAGACATTGCCCCGGCTGGCATGTGCATAAGCGCTGTCTCATGGAAGGCTTGGGGGATACCACTATAGCACACTCATTGACCCAATAAACCACGGCCGGCCGCGACCCCCGCCGCGCCATGGATATCCCGCACGCGACCAAAAATTACATTATGAAACATATCGTTATATATGCCGCTGGAGACGAAATGGACCGTCATCGGGCACTGTTACGGATGCGCTCCCCCAGGGCTCAGGGGAAGCATGGTCGCGCGGCACTAGACGGCGGGCAACTCGCCGCGGGATGCCCGGGCGACCCCGCCGAAGATCACCCGCTGCACCTCGTGGGTGGCTTGACGGTACTTCAGCAGACATGCCTCGGCCTCCGAGATCAGCTTGGCCAATAACTGGTTGGCGTTCATCATGGCCACGACCTTTTCGGCAATTCCGTCTTCGCCGAGGGCGTCGGCAGTCTGGTTCACGGGTGCCGGTGCGTCGCCGGCAGATCGCTGCAAATACGCAAGCTGTGTCTGTATATGCTGCTGCTGGTGCTTCATCATGTTGATGCGCGGCAACAATTGGGAGTGCAGCAGATTTGCCTCTATCAACAAGTCCTCTACTTTATTGAACCCGTCGACCTCGTCCCATGACGCGCCGCCGTCGCCTCCCGCCGTGCGCTCAGCGCCGACGGATATCGCCGAGTCGCGCAGTTCGAGACCCTCATGGTGTATGGGATGCGCGGAGGCGAGCCGGGTATCCGACGCCAGCGATGCGACTTCATTGGTCAAAAGCTGCATATCGGCCAGGGCGCTGGCCAATCTTGCGCGCTCGGCGCCGCCTTGCGGCGGATCGTGGGGACGGCAATACTGCAGGAACAGCACGCCAAGCTTTAACACGCCCTGTTCGATCACACCGTACATCATCTGCGACGTCATTGAGATCATGTCGTCGTTGACCTTGGCCACCAGGCGTTCCAGCAGCTCGGCAAGGTCAGCGAGTTCGGCGAGATTCAGCGACCGGGCGCGATCCGCGATGACATGAAACGATTGGCGCAAAGAATCGAGCAGCTGTGCATCGTGCAGGTCCTCCCACCACTGGGGCATCACCTGCACCACCTCCTTGAGCCGATCCTTGATCTGCGCCACGTACTCACCGGTTTCCGCATCCGGTACCTGCCCGTGCTCGCCCACTTGACCGTGCCGCTCGCCGGCACGCAGCACCTCAAATTCCAACTCGGGGACAGGCGAGCGGGGATCGGTCAACGGGTAAAAAAGATCCCTTTGGCCGCTGACAAAATCACTCAACTCCTCAATGACCGCCTCCAGACCCAGCAGCGGGCGAAGGTGTGTATCCAGCGGCTCCAGTGTTGCCTGCAATTCGTGTATGGCGCGCAACAACAGGTTGCATGCCTCCGCGATTCGCTCATCCCCCTGTAACAGGCCGCGCACAATATATTCCGACTCCGTGATCAATTGCGCGCCTTGATCGAATTCGAGCATGACCAACGCGCCGTGCAGTTGGCGCAGATGCACACAAGCCTCCTGCAGCGGCGGCTGCTCGGCGGGGGCCTGCCTGTAAGTCTCCACGGCCGCCTTGACCGCGGTCAGCGTCTCGTAAATCACGTGGCTCGCGCTGCGCAATCCGGCGCGCAGCCAGTCATCACCCTCCGGGAGCAGGGGATCGCCGCCGGCGTCACTGTGTGATTTTGTACTGATCAACGTCTCTCCTGATGTGATCCACCGAGTCGGTAATGCGCTTGATCGCCCTGGAAACATCCGCGCTGCCGTTGGACAGCTGCATAGTATACTCATGTATCTTGTCCATATCATCAGAGACGGACACGATGGCGGCGCCCTGCTCGTTCAACAGCCTGGGCATCTCCTGCAATACCGCGTTGATCTGCGCGATCGTTGAATCAACCAGGGTCAATCTTTTATCGGCATCCGCCAACAGGCGAAGCTGCGAAGCCGGTTCCCCGCCCGGCGGCTGCAGGATATCGGGCACCTGCCTCTCCTCGCCGCGCAACTCCGCCAAGCCGCTGCTCAATTCATCCGCCGCCTCGGTACATTGATGGGCAATCTGCAGGGCATTGTTTGCATACGGGACCGGCTCGTGATCCTGCTGCCCAACGCCGTGGGCCTTGATGATCAGGTGCAGGACCATGACGCTGAGCTGCTCCACACCCTTGGTAAGCCGCCCCACCTCTCCTATAAGTCCGTCGACACGCTGCGGTGGAAATGTGTCGACCCGCACTGGGATCGGCCTCTGCGTTGCACTCATCTGCGCTTCCGCCTCCCTGATAAAACCGCGGCTGGCGGCGCAATCGGCCTTCAGGGCGTCCAGGGCTCGCAGCGAGTCCGACACCTGCCGGGACAGGCTTTCTATCGCCGGCAGCAGGCGGTTCATGGTCCCGCTGGCCGTCGTGGTATTTTCGATCTGCTTGCTGCTGGCCTGGACCATCCCTGCGACCGCGTTCTTGATGCGCTCGATGAATGAGGGCAACTCCATGGCACGCGTCTTGACGATCATCAGCGTCTGGCGTACACGGCCCGTGGCCTGATTGAACGGCGTAATCACCCCCTCCATGCCGTCACGCATCTCCACATTGCCGGGGGTGATCTCGCCCCGCGCAAGGCGTTCCAGTGATTGGCGCATACGGGTGATCACATCCTTGTAGCGCATACTCTGCGCGGTGGTGAATTCCAGTTGGCTCTTAAAGGCACGATACATGGCGAGACCATAGAGAAACAGGACAAACACGGCAGCCACGCCCAGGAGATAGATGGCGACAAAAGCGGTATCGTGACGGGCCTGGTAATCAATCACGGAGTTGGAGAGCTTGGCGGCGGCGCGCTCGAAATCGCTGCTGGCGCTGAGCAGGTCATCGGCGCTGCGGCGCACGTTGAGCAATACCGGCGCCGCCTCCAGGATCTTGCCGACGTCGTTGCTCATGTCCCTGAACAAATCCCCCGTGGCGCGCAGCTCCTGCGCGGCGTCCGTGCCGGTAAGACGCAGGACCCCCATGGCGGCGTCCCCGTTGAGCATGGCCTCCAGCGTACGCTCAAACAGCGAGGTATCCTTCACCACCGCCGAGTAGTCGGCGCTCTTGGTAAAATCCACCGCGGGGTGAAGTATGACATGCAGGTGGTTGTCGATCTGCTGGGCCAGCAGCAGCTGGCGCGTAGCCAATGCGATCTCTCTTGCGGGCGCGCGCTTATCCAACAGGATCTGAACGATGGCCTGAGAATGGGACATGATGGATTGCGTCGTATCATCGAGCCGGTTAAACGTGCGCTCGACGCGTTCCAGTACCGCCTGATTGTCGAGCACACCGTCGAGGCGTTTATGCATATCATCCCAGCCGGCAACCAGTTTGCTCACCTCCTCTGCCGGCACCACCAGGGAAACCAATGTTCCCCCGCCGGCATAGGCGTCGCGCAGCTGGGCGATGATCTGCCCGATGCGCACACCGTCCTCGTTGATTTCCGCTATGGAGGAAAAGTCCGATTGCTCGACATCCTGCATGCCGTGCCGCATGCCGCGGGCGCGCACCTGCAGTTCCCCGGTCAGGGACAGGAAGCGTTGCTCCAGGGGGGTCGTGTAAAGGCGTACGCAGAAATAGGCGGCCCCGGCCAACATGGCGGCGACGAGCAGTGCGACCGTGAGGCGTTCCAGGGCCTTCTTGATCACCACGGCTTCCCAGATACCACCAGAACACCGGGTGCATGGCGCGGATCGCCATCCATCGCACTGCACATACGTAAATCCATGTGTCCGTTAATCGGCCAAGTGCCGGCGGACCGTGCCCAACAGCTCGGCGTTGTCGAATGGCTTGGTCAAGTAGCCGTCGATACCCAATATTCCGCCGCGAACACGATCCAGGTGATGATCAAGATTGCTCATAATGATCACCGGCATGTGCCGGAATTTACGATTGCTTCTAATAACGGCGCAGGTCTGATAACCATCCAGACGCGGCATGAGACTGTCCACGAAAATCACGTGCGGTCTCATCTCGACGATCTCCGCCAGCGCCGCGAAACCATCCGCTGCGGTGACCACGGCGCACCCCGCGCGTTCGAGCATGGCCGTCGCGGCACGGCGGATGGTGATGCTGTCATCGATGACGAGGACCCTGACACCGTCGAATTCATGGGCCGCGTCTCTGGTCATTGTCACTACAGTCCCGGAATCCGGCATGGCGCTAGGTCTCAACTCCCGTAAACGGATTATCCGCCCCGATAAAATACGTTATCATTTGACTCTCAGGACCATCGTCAGGGCAACCCCGATGCATCACGGCGCAGCCGCAACGCACCCGAAACCGGCCTTCAATATCCCACGAAAGCATATCGAGCCCGGCACCCCGCCATCACGCCGGGATACCGTTGGGGCAGTTTCTGTTATGATTCCGAACGCCTGTCAATGCGGTCATGCCGCTGCCGCGGCGGCGCGTTTTGTCATGGCGGATTGTTCACACAGGCGCCCGACCTCCCCGACACCCGGGATGCCGCATTCCCCGGAACAACCGAAACCAGTGTATTTTACACTTTATCATTGCACTGCGCAGGCACCGAACGGCATACCGGCATCACCGCCGTCGGCCCCCATACTCAACAAGCCGTTATGACATGACCATACAACTGGGCGTGGTTATGGACCCGATCGGGTCCATAAAGCCGAAGAAAGACAGTACCTTGGCCATCCTGCTGGAGGCCCAGGCACGGGACTGGCCGATCCACTATATGGAACAGAGGCACCTGTTCGTGCGCGATGGGCGGGCGTTCGGACGCATGGCACCGCTAAGGGTGATGAATGATACCCACCAGTGGTTTTCGCTCTCCCCGGCCGCGACACATCCCCTGGATGACCTCGATGTCATCCTGATGCGCGTCGATCCGCCCATCGATATGGAGTACATCTACACCACCCACATCCTGGAGTTGGCGGAACGGCACGGCACGCTCGTGGTCAACAAACCACAGGCCTTGCGCGACGCCAATGAAAAGCTCTACACGGCGTGGTTCAGCCAGTGCACGGCACCGACACTGGTGAGTCGCGACGCCGCCCAGCTGCGTGAATTTTTGATCGAACAACAAGATATTATTATCAAACCCCTCGATGCCATGGGCGGGGCCTCCATCTTTCGCCTGCACCGCGACGACCCCAATATCAACGTCGTCTTCGAAACGCTCACCCGGCACGGCGCCGTTTTTACCATGGCCCAGCGTTATCTGCCGGAGATCAAGAACGGCGATAAGCGAATTCTGCTGATCGACGGTGACCCGGTCCCCTACGCATTGGCGCGCTTCGCCATGCCCGGGGAAACCCGGGCCAATCTGGCGGTGGGCGGCCGCGGCGAGGGCGTGGCGCTGACTGACCGGGACCGGTGGATCTGTGAACAGACCGGGCCCGTGCTGCGCGACAAGGGGCTGATGTTCGTGGGATTGGATGTCATCGGCGATTACCTGACAGAGGTCAACGTGACCAGTCCAACCTGCATCCGTGAGTTGGATGCCATTTACGACCTGAACATCAGCGCAACACTCCTCGACGCCGTCGAGGCCCGTCTGTGAGCCGGCACCCTCGCCTGGCGGGTGCACCGATGCGCGCCCTATGCAGCGCCCTGTTGGGACTCATCACGGTCGCGGTAACGGGCTGCAGCCACGATCAAGACCTGCTGCATAAATCCCAGCTGCTCGCCATGGGCACCCTGGTGGACATCAGCATCTGGACCAATAACGACGGCCTGGCCCAGCGCGCTATCAGCGCCGTCACCCAGCAGCTCGACGACGCCACCCACCGCTGGCACGCGTGGCGGCCGAGCACCGTGACCGAACTGAACAGCAAAATCGCCGCCGGCCAGCCCGACTCCGTCGATGCGCTCACCCTGGACCTCATCGAAAAGTCCCAGCGGCTGTCCATCGCCAGCGGCAGCCTGTTCAATCCCACCATCGGCAAGCTCATCGAGGTGTGGGGGTTCCACACCGACGACCGCCCCGACATCCCGCCCCCCACGCAGGAGCAGATCGATACACTGCTGTCATACGCACCCACCATGGCGGACCTGCACTTTGACGGCAACCATGTCACCAGCACCAATCGCCACGTGCAATTGGACTTCGGCGGCGTGGCCAAGGGCTATGCTGTAGACCTGGCGGTGGACCGGATACGCAAACTGGGCGTACAAAACGCCATCGTCGACGCGGGCGGCGATCTGCGCGCCATCGGCAGCCATGGTGACAGGCCGTGGCGCATCGGCATCCGCAACCCCCGCGGGCCCGGCGTGATCGCCTCCCTGGAGGCCCGCGGCGATGAAAGTATTTTCACCTCCGGCGACTACGAGCGCTATTTCATGTACAAGGGCAAGCGTTACCATCACATCATCGATCCGCGCACCGGCTATCCGTCAACGGGGGCCAGCTCGGCGACGGTGATACACACCGACGCCGCCACCGCCGATGCCGCCGCCACCGCGCTGATCGTCGCGGGCCCGCAAAAGTGGCGCGCCGTAGCCAGATCCATGGGCCTGCAATACGTGATGCTGGTCGATTCGAAGGGAACGGTGTATATGACCCCGGCCATGGCCAAACGCATCAAGTTCCAGATCGACCCGCCGCCCAAGGTGATCGTGGCACAGCCATGATGACCCGGGCGGACATGGTGGCGGTAGCCCTTGCGGTGGCGGCGCTGCCTTTTTTGTACCATGCCTACTGGGGCAGCAATACCCAGGGGGACGCCGTGCGTATTTTCATGCCCGGCCAGCCGCCCGCCCTGGTGTCCCTGGACAGGGACCGGGAAGTGACCGTCAAAGGTCCCCTCGGGCCCAGCATCCTGCAGATCAAGGACGGCAAAGTGCGTTTTGTCTCATCGCCGTGTCGGAACAAGCTTTGCATCCACAGTGGCTGGCTGAGCCGTGGGGGCGAGTTCGCCGCCTGCCTGCCCAACCGCATCAGCATCGTGGTCCTGGCCCAGGAACAGCGCTACGACGCCATCAACTTTTGACCGGGACGCCCGGTTGTGAATGTAAACTTCCGGCCCAAAGTTACGATGCATTACCAGCGCTGTTTCCAACATGGAACCGCCGTAAATCCGGCACCCTCCCCTGGTTTGGGTACCGGATTTGTGACCTGCGACCTGAGACCTGCGACCCATGACTTGTAACCTATATATCCCGTATCCCATGGCCCAGGGTCTTAACCCGAAACGCAACGCCCGAAACGCGAAACCGGTCTTTTAATGACGTCCGTCCAGACAACCCGGGAAGATCACCTCATCGCCTGGTTCACCGCCCTGGCGATCACCATTCATATTATCGAGGGCATGCTGCCCAGTCCCCTGCCGGGCGTAAAACCGGGTCTGGCCAACATCATCACCCTCACCGTGATGCTTCTCTACGGCTGGCGCATGGCGGTATGGGTGTCAATGCTGCGGGTGCTGGTGGGCAGCCTGATCATCGGCACGTTCCTGTCACCCACGTTCATGCTGAGCTTCTCCGGGGCCCTGGCCAGCGTACTGGTACTGGGGGCGGCACAGTTTCTCCCCGGACGGGGCTTCGGCCCGGTGGGCTACAGCCTGCTCGCCGCCCTGGCGCACATGGCCGCCCAGTTCTGGGTCGCCTACACGCTGTTTATTCCCCACCATGCCCTGTTTCACCTGCTGCCGGCGTTTATGACCGCCGCCGTGATCTTCGGCATCGTCAACGGTATAATCGTCCATCACGTGCTCAAGCAGCTGCGCGCTTAAGATGATGAATGCCCTCCCTATCGATACTCACGTCACCTCCAGCGACCGGCTCGGGTTGACACTGTTCTTCGCCATCGTCATCCATATGATCATCATCCTCGGGATTACGTTTAACCCGTTTGACGGCAAGGACAAGGCACAGATGTTTCCCACCATGGACGTGACCCTGGTGAACGCGGTGGACAAGGAAAAACCCGTGGACCCGGACTACCTGGCCCAGATCAGCCAGAAGGGAGGTGGCAACCGCAGCGAGAATGTGCGTGCCACGCGCACTCCCGACGCGGTGGGCGCCCATAATATCCCCGGCACCAACCAGGTCACCACGCCGCCGCAGCCGCCGGCGGGCCAACACAGCCCCGAGCTCCTCACCCAGGACCAGGCGGCACAGCCTCTCAGCGCGGCGAAGAAGGGCAAACCGACACCCCCGCAGAACATCACGGCGGCCCAGTTGATCATGCAGAGCAAGGAAATCGCCTCTCTGACGGCCGAAATCGATCAGTCGGTACAGGCACAGGCGAAACAGCCCCGCGAGCGGTTTATCTCCGCCAGCACCCAGGCGATGCGTGATGCCGCCTACATGGAATCGTGGCGTAATAAGGTGGAACGGATCGGCAACCTGAATTATCCTGAAGAGGCAAAACAGCGCCACTTATCCGGTAGCCTGATCCTGGATGTGGCCATCCTGCCGGACGGCTCCGTGAAGAATATTACGGTGCGCCGCTCGTCGGGGCACAAACTCCTGGACGATGCGGCTGTGCGTATCGTCAAGCTTGCCGCCCCGTTCGCTCCGTTCCCCGCGGATATCCGCAGGGACACTGACATCCTGCACATTACCAAGATGTGGCAGTTTCTCAGCGGGAATCAACTGCATATGTAAACCGCCGCGGACCGGCGCGTAACCCGGTTAAAGATTTAACGACTTGGAGACGACAAACAAGTGAACGTCATCCCTGCGGCCTTGAGACCCAATATAACGACGCAACTTATGATTAAATCGACCTTGCTCACAAATCACTTTTTAATCGCCATGCCGTCTCTGACGGACCCGAATTTTCACCAGAGCGTCACCTACGTGTGCGAACACAACGAACAGGGTGCCATGGGGATCATCATCAACCGCCCACTGGATATTCATCTGGGTGATGTCCTGCAGCACATGGATATTGATGCCGATGACCCGCGCATCGCCCACCAGCCCGTCTACCTGGGCGGACCGGTGCAGACCGAGCGCGGCTTTGTCATCCATCGACCGCCGGGACGCTGGGAGGCCATGCTGCAGGTCTCCGAATCCATCGGCATCACAACCTCGCAGGATATTCTCAGCGCCATCGCCCGCGGCGAGGGTCCCGACCGTGCCGTGGTGGCCCTGGGGTATGCCGGCTGGGGCCCCGGCCAATTGGAAAAGGAACTCATGGCCAATGCCTGGCTGAGCGGCCCGGCCGACACCAGCATCATCTTCGACCTGCCGTGGGAAAAGCGCTGGGAAGCCGCCGCCGCCCTGGTGGGCGTGGACATCAACCGGATCTCCGCAGAAGTCGGCCACGCATGAGTGCAGCCCGCACGCTGCTGGGCTTTGACTACGGAAAAAAGAGAATCGGCGTCGCCGTGGGGCAGGCACTCACGGCGACGGCCACCCCCGCCGAGACCCTCCACTGCCGCAATGACCAACCCGACTGGGCGGGCATCGCACGCCTGATCGACACATGGCGCCCCCACGCCCTGATCGTCGGCCTGCCCCTCAACATGGACGGCACGGAACACGACCTCACCGAAGCGGCGCGCGGGTTCGGCCGTGAGCTGGAACAGCGCTTCGCCCTGCCCGTGCACTGGATCGATGAGCGCCTCACCTCCGTCGAGGCCGGCCGCCTCCTCGCCGGCACCACCAAGAGCGCCCGCCGCCGCAAGGCCGACATCGACAAGGTGGCGGCGCAGCTGATCCTGGAGACCTGGCTGGCTCAACACAACCCCTAGTCTCAGGTCATAAAAAACCGCTGTAGACCCTTTGCGGTGGGCCACCTGGGACCTGAGACCTGAGACTTGCGACCCGATCAAGTGACTGCATACCCAATTCACAGTACAATACCCCGGGCCAACGATTTCACGATCTAGTCTAGACAATCCGTGACCACAGTCGACGTCGATATTGAGAAGCTGCTGGGCAACATCGCCGCAGGTCTCAAGACGTTGCTGCAGACGCGCAAGGCCGATGCCGTCACCATGATCGGCATCCATACCGGCGGGGTTTGGATTGCACGGCGGCTGCATCAGCAGCTGCAGCTCAACGAGCCGTTGGGTGAACTGGACATCTCCTTTTATCGCGACGACTTCACCCGGGCGGGCATCAATCCCCAGGTCAAACCGTCGCGCCTGCCCAGCCCCATCGACGACCGTCACATCATTCTGGTGGATGACGTGTTGTACACCGGCCGCACCATACGCGCCGCACTCAATGAGATCTTTGACTATGGCAGGCCGGCGGCGGTGACCCTGGTGGCCCTGGTGGAGCGCGGCGGGCGCGAATTGCCCATCCAGGCGGATGTCTTCGGCACCCACCTGGACGTGGCGCCTGATCAGCAGGTCAAGCTGTTGGGTCCGGACCCGCTGCGACTGACCATTACTGAATCACGGGTGGCCCACGCGGGCCGCGGCGGGACATGACCATGCAGCACCGACACACCCGGACGGCGCGGACGAATCCGTCATGAATCAGGCCGTATCTCAACTGGACAGCGATGGCCGCCTGCGCCACTTCCTGACCATCGAAGGGCTGAAACGCGACATCCTGGAAGACATCCTGGACACCGCCGAATCCCTGTCCAGTGTCACCGAGCAAAGCGTAAAAAAAGTCCCGCTGCTGCGCGGCAAGACCATCGTCAATCTGTTCTTCGAGCCCAGCACGCGCACCCGCACCACCTTTGAACTGGCTGCCAAGCGCCTGTCCGCCGATGTCCTCAATATCAACGTCTCCACCTCGGCGGCGGCCAAGGGCGAGACCCTGCTGGATACCCTGAAGAACCTGGAGGCCATGCACTGCGACATGTTCGTGGTGCGTCATGAACGCAGCGGCACCGCGCACTTTTTCGCCCGCCACGCCCAGCCTCACATCAGCGTCATCAACGCCGGCGACGGGCGCCATGCCCACCCCACCCAGGCCATGCTGGACATGTTCACCATCCGCCGCGTCAAGGGCAGGATCAACGGTCTGCGCGTGGCCATCGTCGGCGATATCCTGCACTCGCGGGTGGCGCGTTCGCAGATCCATGCCCTGGCCGTGCTCGGCGCCAGCGAGATCCGCGTGGTCGCCCCCAAGACGCTGATACCGGCCGCCGCCCATACCCTCGGGGTACACGTCTTCCACGACCTGCGCCAGGGGCTGCGCGACGTGGACGTGGTGATCGCCCTGCGGCTGCAGTCGGAGCGCATGCAGGGGGCCATGCTGCCCAGCGAACGCGAATACTTTCACCTCTACGGCGTGACGGAAAAGGCCCTGGAGTCCGCCCACCCCGACGCCATCGTCATTCACCCCGGCCCGGTCAATCGCGGCGTCGAGATAGAGTCCAGCGTGGCCGACGGACCGCGCTCGGTGATCCTGCAGCAGGTCACCCACGGCATCGCGGTGCGCATGGCGGTGATGTCACTGGCCATGGGCCATCGCCCCCCCGCCGAGGCGCCGAAATGAGAACCGAGATCATCAACGGCCGCGTGGTCGACCCCGGCAACCAGGTGGATAAGGTGTGCAACCTGTATATCGCCGACGGAGTTGTGCTCGCCGTTGGCGAGCCGCCTTCTGGCTTCACCGCCGATGAGCGCATCGACGCCGCGGGCAAGGTAGTGTGCCCTGGCCTGGTGGACCTCAGCGCGCGGCTGCGCGAGCCCGGCAACGAGCACAAGGCCACCATCGCCAGCGAGACCTATGCCGCCGCCAGCGCCGGCATCACCAGTCTGTGCTGTCCGCCCGATACCGATCCGGTGATCGACACCCCGGCGGTGGCGGAGTTGATTCGCCAGCGCGCCGAGGCGGCGGGCCACGCCCGGGTTTACCCGCTGGGCGCCATGACCCAGGGGTTGGACGGCTCGCGCCTGAGCGAGATGGCGGCCCTGCAACACGCCCGCTGCGTGGGCATCAGCAATGCATCCATACCCATGGCCAACACCCAGGTATTACGCCGTGCCATGGAATACGCCGCCACCTTCGACATGACCGTATTCCTGCACGCCGAAGACCAATGGCTGCGCGGCAACGGCTGCATGCATGAAGGCAAGGTCGCCACCCGCCTGGGGCTGCCGGGCATACCCGAGGCCGCGGAGACCGTGGCGGTGGCCCGCGACCTGGCACTGATAGAACACACCGGCGTACGCGCCCACTTCTGCCGACTGTCCACGGGCAAAGCCCTGCGCATGGTGGCCCGCGCCCAGTACGACGGCCTGCCCATCAGCGCCGATGTCAGTGCCCAACACCTGTTCCTGACGGAGATGGACGCGGACGACTTCAATACCCAGTGCCACATCCTGCCGCCGCTGCGTACCCAGCGCGACAAGGACGCCCTGCGCGCCGGCATCGCCAACGGTGCACTGGCGGCCATCTGCTCCGATCACCAGCCCCATGAACCTGATGCAAAACTTGCCCCTTTTGGCGACACCGAACCCGGGGCGTCGGCGTTGGAGACCCTGCTGTCGCTGACATTGCGGCTGGTGGACGACGGATTGCTCGCCTTGAGCGACGCCATCGCCCGCATCACATGCCGCCCGGCGCAGATACTGGGTATCAACGCGGGAAACCTCGCGGCGGGTAACCCGGCGGACGTGTGCATTTTCGATCCCGAGGCGCTCTGGATCCTCACCCGGGAGGGCATGGTGAGCCGCGGCCGCAATTCACCCTTCATCGGATGGGAGCTGCGCGGCCGTGTCGCCTACACCCTGCTCGGCGGAAAGATTGTTTACAAGGGACAGGCTTAGCAGCGAATTGAAAATGGCCAGGAAGGGACTTTTTCAACATCCTGGCAGAGGCTATCGGTAGTGCCCCGCATGACTACTCAGGGGCTGATGATAAAGACCGATGGATTTATTCAGGTTTTACTTATATCGACATTCGCCGTCGGAATTACGGGATGACTGCTGAAGCCACCATCTATGTTGAGCACGCCAGGATACTGACTCACCAGGCGTTTGCAGCGGACCAGTATGTACTGCGTCTGGACGCACCTCACTGCGCCCGCGAAGCGCGGCCGGGCGGCTTCGTCCACCTGCAGTGCGACCCGCTGCTGCCCATGCGCCGGCCGTTTTCCATCATGCGCACCGACCCCGTGGAGGGGTGGATCGAGATACTCTACCGGGCCTTCGGCGACGGCACGCGCCTGCTGTCCCGGCGCGAAGCCGGGGAACACCTGAGCCTGATCGGCCCCATCGGGGTGCCGTTCAGCCTGCATGAGGCGCGCCGCCGCCCACTGCTCATCGGCGGCGGCGTGGGCATACCGCCCATGGTGTTCCTCGCTGATGCCATCCGGGCGCAAAAGGCCCGCTACAATCCGCTGGTGCTCATGGGCTCCGAGGTCCCGTTTCCGTTCCAGGCAAAGCCGTCGCAGCTGATGATCCACGGCATCCCCCAGGGTGCCATCGCCACCATGCCGCTGCTGGAGTCATGGGATATCCCGTGCCGCCTGGCCAGCCTGCGGGACTACCCGGGGTGTTTCGAAGGCTATGTCACCGAACTGGCGCGCCGCTGGCTTGACAGCCTCACGGCGGAACAGCGCGGCGAAGTCGAAGTGTTCGCCTGCGGCCCCCACCCCATGCTGGAGGCCACCGCCCGCCTCGCCCGGGAATTCGGACTGCCGTGTCAGGTCTCCATGGAGGAGTTCATGGCCTGCGCCGTGGGCGGCTGCGCCGGCTGCACGGTGCAGGTACAGACCCCTGATGGGCCTGCCATGAAGCGGGTGTGCGTTGATGGGCCGGTGTTTGATGCGGCGGCGGTGTTCCCGGAGTAACCGTTTCGAGTT
>CAYXAX010000043.1:0-16222 GCA_964463055.1 uncultured Gammaproteobacteria bacterium
GCATATCACCGGGATGGCGGCGATGCGGCCTACGTTCTGATAATTAAGCCCATGGCCGGCAGTGACCTGCAGGCCCAGGCCGTGAGCCAGGTCCGCAGCGGCGACAATGCGCTGGAATTCCCGCTGGCGGGTGTCGGCATCCGGCGCGTCGGCGTAGTGACCGGTATGAATCTCGATCATCGCCGCGCCGGTGCGTGCGGCGGCCTCGATCTGATCAGGCTCGGCATCGATGAACAGGGAGACCCGGCTACCCAGCGCCTGCAGGCGACCACACGCCTCGCGGATACCGGGCTCGTCGGCGACGACGTCCAGGCCGCCCTCGGTGGTCAGTTCCTCGCGGCGTTCCGGCACAAGGCAGCAGCTCTCGGGGCGGACTCGCTCGGCGATGGCGAGCATGTCGCGGGTGACCGCCATCTCCAGGTTCATGCGCGTCTGCAATACCTCGGCGAGGATATCGACGTCCCGTTCGCGTATATGGCGCCGGTCCTCGCGAAGGTGCAGGGTGATGGAGTCTGCGCCGCCCTGCTCCGCTTCAAGGGCCGCCTGTACCGGCTCCGGATAGCGGGTACCGCGGGCCTGGCGCAGGGTGGCGACATGATCGATATTGACGCCTAATAGAATCTCATTCATGACACCGAAACGTGATCATCCGTCGTTAAAGGTTTACAGGTGTTTCAACAGGCCCTGCAGAGACGCTGTCGGGCAGCCCGCCGCTATGATAGACCTCAATCAACGCCCGGCTGCCAAGGGGCTTGGTGCCCAGGTGCCCCGCTAGCAGACGGCGCAGGAGATGCTTCGCCTCCTTGAGCACGCCCGGATCGTTCAATTCATCCTTGGCCAGGGCGAGCAGCGTACGGCCGGTCACCGATACCGCCGAACCTGCACCGCCTGGGATTGCCGGCAGCGGACCGGCATCGTGATGGTAATAGTACTGCATCTCAGCGCGGATAGGCGCCCCGCCGTGGGCCTCGCGATCCAGGGTCAGGCCGAATCCCAGCGCCTGGAGAAGGTATTTTTCGTATATCCGCAGCAGCCGCTGCAGGGCCGGCCCCGGTTCTGCCCCAGGGGCCACATTCATTTGCGCCAATTGCTGTAGCGCATCGCGGTAGTGGAAAAACAACTCGGCGTGGGCGTCATGGCGGTGCAGCAGGCGAACCAGCAGTTCATTGAGATAAAACGCGCTAGCCAGGCGATAGCCCCGGTACCAGAACGGCGCCCCGTTGTCTTCCGCAGCGGTGAGGGTTACCAACTCACCGCGCCCGTACCACGACAGCAACAGGGGGCGAAACGGCTGGATCATCCCGCGTAACCGGGACTGCCGCCGGCGCGCGCCGCGCGCCACCACCGCGACGATACCGAAGTCCGGCGTGAAGATCTCCGCGATCAGGCTGGTATTACGGTACGGCCTCGTATGCAGTACGAAGCCGGGCTGTAACAAGACGCGGGTGTGATTTTGGGCCATGGATGCTCGAACCGGCGATTGTAATGCACATTATACATCCGCGGTCCGGGACAGGATATTGATCCGCTCAGTGGGGATCGACGGCAATGGCAAATAATCACGTACAGCGTGAAATCCGGGTCAAAAAAAAACGGCGGCACCACGGCCGCCGTTTATCATAAGTTGGTTCGACAGTTGATACCGGGTCAGTGGGCCTTGCGCCGGCGTGCCACACCCAGGCCAACCAGACCGATGCCGAGCAGGGCAAGAGACGCCGGTTCGGGAATACCGGGGACTATCTCGCGGCCGATTTTCGTCTTCACGGCGTTTTCGAAGTCCGTGAAGCTGCTGGCCACGGTAAGAAAGCCGGTGGCGCCGCCGACGATATTATTCTGGTACCAGGTATCCAGATTCGCCTCGCTGCCCAGGATGGGCAGACCGTTGATGGCGTCGATCCCGGCGAGCAAGGCGGCATCCCGGGCGGCGCTGGTGCTGGCGCCTTCGTTCTGGGAACCGTCACCGGATACGTCGATCACCAAGCGGTCACCCTCGTAGCCATTGGTAAACAGCGGTACGGCGTAATTGATGGCGCTGCCGGGAGCAGTATTACCGGAGGAAGCGCGGCTGGTGGCGCCAATGGCGGCGGCGAAGGCGTTGGCGCTGGCGGCATCGGTGATCAGAGTCCAACCCACTTGCTGAGCTTGAGAACTGGCGCCGGACCACTCAATGTAAGTGACCGCAATACCGTTTGTAAGCGAGGCAATATTGGCCTGGATGGTGGCATCCATAAAGGCATTTATGTAACCGGTTTTCTGCAGCGCGTACTCCCCGGAATCGACGCTGCCGGATACATCCACCAGCAAGGCGAGTTCCAAGTCGACAGGGACAGCTTGGGCGTTGCTGACACTGAATGCGGTCACGGCCGCAACACAGGTCCCAATCAAGGTTTTCAGATAAGGCTTCATGGCTCCATCCTCCCTAAATAAATGTGCATAATTATATTATGCATTACTTATTCCATAAATAATTTATGCTGTTCTTCCAATCAGTTAATACTTGATAAATAAGATCAAGAATACAATTCTGTAAAATTTCCCGACATATTTCGACCCGTCCGGTGGGACATCTGGGTCGAATCATGCATTTAGAGATGTTTAGCCGCCCGCCAAGCCATGGCGTGCGGCTGGATGGAAGGGTGCGGGTGAAGGGATTAGTGATGTTCAGTCATAGCCGAGCTGGCGCAGCGCATCCTGGCTGTCAGTCCAGTCTTCCTTGACCCTCACCTGCAGCTCGAGAAATACCTTGGTACCCACCAGATGCTCGATACCCTTGCGGGCCTGGCTGCCGATTTTCTTGAGCATGGCGCCGTCTTTCCCGATAACCATGGGTTTATAGCGTTCCTGATCCACCCAGATCACGGCGGCGATGCGGGTCAGGGCGGGCTGCTCGGTAAAGGCCTCGATCTCCACCGAGACCTGATAAGGCAGTTCATCCCCCAGATGGGTCATCAATGCCTCGCGAATCAGCTCAGCCGCCAGAAAACGTACACTGCGGTCCGTGACCTGGTCGCTGTCATAAAATGCCGGCGCGGCGGGCAGCAGTGCCACGATTTCCTGTTCAAGGCGGTCGGCATTGTCGCCGGATTTGGCGGATATGGGGATGATCTGTCGAAATGCCGCCTTCTGCGACAGAAACTGCAGGTGCGGCAGCAGACGCGCCTTATCCCCTATGGTATCGACTTTGTTGATGGCCAGGATCAGCCGGGGGTGGGTAGCGAGCTTGTCAAGGAGTTGTTGGTCCTCGGGCTTCCACGTCAGGCCTGAAACCATGAACACCACCACGTCCACGTCCTCTACGGTATGGATAACCACCTTGTTCATATAGCGGTTGAGTGCGTGCTTGTAGCCGGGGTGAAACCCCGGTGTATCCACGTAAAGTATCTGGGCGCCCGCTGTGGACTTGATGCCGATGATGCTGTGCCGGGTGGTCTGCGCACGCGGCGTGGTGATGCTGATCTTCTGCCCCACCAACCGGTTCAGCAGCGTGGATTTGCCCACGTTGGGACGGCCCACCAGGGCCGCGTAACCGCAGCGAAAAGGTGTATCGCCTGTGTTACTCATGATACCGGGCGGGGATGGCGTGACGGCATGGTAGTGATAAGCTATTTTGCATCCAGGTGATCAAGGGCCTTTTGCGCGGCGTGCTGTTCCGCCTTGCGCCGAGTACTGCCCTCCCCCATGGTCATGACGCCATCATCGAACAGGCACTCCACATGAAAGATCTGCGTGTGCGCTTCGCCTTCCACCGATTTTACCTGGTAAGTCGGAATGGGCCGTCGCTGGGCCTGAAGGAACTCCTGCAGGCGCGTTTTGGGATCCTTGAGGTTTTGCGTCGGAGAGATATGCGCCAGGCGGTCCTTATACACCGCGAGGACAATGCGGCGACATGCCTTCATACCGCCATCCCGATAGACGGCGCCGATCAGCGCCTCCATGGCACCGGCCAGAATAGAGGCGCGGCGGAATCCGCCGGTCTTGAGCTCGCCAGAGCCGAGATTGAGCGAGTCACCCAGGCTCATGGCCTTGGCGATGACCGCCAGGGTCTCCCCCTTCACCAGGTTGGCGCGCAACCGGCTGAGTTGGCCTTCACTGGCCTGGGGAAAACGTTTGAAGAGTTCATCGGCGATAATGAAACTCAACAACGCGTCACCGAGAAACTCCAATCGTTCATTGTTGGGAGTCCCGACGCTGCGATGGGTCAGCGCGGTTTCGAGCCACGACTGATCAGAAAATGTATAACCGAGGGCGGTGCACAACGCATCCCTGCTTCTACTCAACTGCGTACCTCGGCATCCTCATTGAAGCGAACCACGGCATCGATATTCCAAAACATGTGTACGCGGACCTCGTAGTCCAGGGTCAGTGATTTAACGTGTCCCGCATCGCGCTGGATTTGCACCTGTTTCGCTTTGACATCATTGATATCGTTTATCGAAAAGCGGTTATCAATGCTCCTTCTGATATCGGTATCGGACCACTCGCGCAGTTGGGGATCGTCCTTTACCGCATTCAAGACAGACTTTACGTTGAAGTGCTCGAGATAAACGGGAATCAGCTTGATGGTCATGGTGCTGATAAATATGGCAACGACCAACACCAGGGCCATCCCTGCTGTCGTCATGCCACGCTGGCGGTGTATTGAGTCAGGTTTCGTCATGGTTAAGGTGCCCGGTGGTCGGTGTATCTATCTATAATATCGGGCAATTCCCGCCAATAATTACACTCCGGAGGCGTAAAATCCGCCATCCCGGCACAGGTGCGATATGGCCGTTCCCCAGGCACCACTGGCCTTATTTCACCCTGGTGCCGATCCTGTCCCACCGGATCCTGGTATGGACGGCGTCCCAGTTCATCCAGATGATCATGGCCTTGCCGACGAGATTCTCCTCGGGAACGAAGCCCCAGTATCGGCTGTCGTTGCTGTTGTCACGGTTATCCCCCATGGCGAAATAATGACCTTTCGGTACTTCATATTCCCCATTCAGGGTGCCTGACTTGCTGTTCAGCAGCATTTCATGGCGCACATTACCCAGCTGCTCCATGTACAGGGTGTCACCGGCGGCCTGCAGACTGTGCTCGGGACCCGCGTACCGCCCCAGCCACTCCTGGGGTATCTCCTTGCCGTTGATATAGAGGGTCTTGTTGCGATAAATGATTTTGTCGCCGGGCAGACCGATAATACGCTTGATGTAATCCACGGAGGGATCCTTGGGATACCTGAAGACCACCACATCCCCGCGCTGAGGCTCGCCGATGGGGATGATCTTCTTATTGATCACCGGCAGGCGAATGCCATAGTCGAACTTGTTCACCAGGATAAAGTCCCCTACCAGAAGGGTGGGCATCATCGAGCCCGATGGTATACGGAACGGCTCGGCGATAAACGCCCGAAGCACCAATACGATCAGTATGATGGGAAAAAAAGTCCGCGCGTACTCGACGACCAGCGGCTCCTTTGCGGCGCCCTGCAGCTGCCTGTCATCCACTTTTTCACCGCCGGACGTCAGCTTGGCCACGGCCTCCCGCCGCCGCGGCGCCGCCAACAATCGATCAGCCAGCCAGACAGCCCCGCATACCGCCAGGGCAATGACCATCCACGTCTGAAAGTCCATTCTCATTGATTTTTCCCTGTATGCAGCACCGCCAGGAAGGCCTCCTGCGGTATCTCAACGGAACCGAATTGTTTCATGCGCTTTTTCCCCGCCTTTTGTTTTTCCAGCAGCTTACGTTTTCGGGTGATATCACCGCCGTAACACTTGGCGGTGACGTTCTTCCTCAGAGCCTTGACGGTCTCGCGGGCGATGATGTGGGACCCGATGGCGGCCTGTACCGCCACATCGTACATCTGCCGCGGAATGACCTCCTTCATCTTCTGTACAATCTCCCGGCCGCGCTGATAGGCCTGCTCACGGTGCACCATGATGGACAGAGCGTCAAACCGCTCGCCGTTGATCATGGTATCCAGCCGCACCACGTCCCCCACCTCGAACCGGTTAAAGGAGTAATCCAGGGAGGCGTAACCGCGGCTCACCGATTTTAACTGATCGAAAAAGTCGGCGACGACCTCGCTCATGGGCAATTCATAACTCAGGGAGACGTGATTGCCGTGATACTGAATCTTTTTCTGCGTGCCGCGTCGCTCTATGCACAGACTGATCACCGGCCCCACGTACTGCTGCGGCACCAGGATATTCGCCCACACCATGGGTTCGCGGATCTCCTCCACCTGCCCCGGCGCGGGCAGTTTGGCCGGGTTGTCGATGTGCATCACCTCACCCTTAGTGGTCAGCACCTCGTATATCACCGTCGGTGCGGTGGTGATCAGGTTCAGACCGTACTCCCGTTCCAGGCGCTCTTGAATGATCTCCATATGCAGCATGCCAAGAAAGCCGCAGCGGAAGCCAAACCCCAGGGCCTGGGAGTTCTCCGGCTCGTAGAACAACCCGGAATCATTCAGGGCCAGCTTGCCCAGGGCGTCACGCAGTTCCTCGAACTCATCCGGATCAACCGGAAACAGGCCGGAATAGACCTGCGGGTGCACGCGTTTGAAACCGGGCACGGCCTTGTCGGCGGGCCGGTTTGCCGAGGTCAGGGTATCGCCCACGGGCGCGCCGTTGATGTCCTTGATGCCGGCAACCACGTAACCGACCTCTCCTGCACTGAGCTTGTCCTTGTCCATGCGCTTGGGTGTGAAGATACCCACCTGTTCCGCCAGGTAGCCGCGCTTGGTCGACATGACCTGGATTTTCTGTTTGTTTGCCAGCTCGCCCTGAAACACCCGTACCAGGGAGGTCACCCCCAGGTATTTGTTGTACCAGGAGTCGATGATCAATGCCTGTAAGGGGTTGTCGGGACTGCCCTGGGGCGGCGGGATCTTACTAACGATAACTTCCAGCAGATCATCAACGCCGATGCCGGTCTTGGCGCTGAGCCGGACGGCGTCCCCGGCCTGTATGCCAATGATGTCCTCGATCTCCTTGATGACCCGGTCGGGTTCGGCCGTGGGCAGGTCGATTTTGTTCAGGACGGGGATGACCTCCAGCCCCTGATCAATAGCGGTGTAGCAATTGGCGACGGTCTGCGCCTCCACCCCCTGGGCGGCGTCCACGACCAGCAGCGCTCCTTCGCACGCAAGCAGCGAACGCGACACTTCGTATGAAAAATCCACGTGTCCCGGGGTATCGATGAAGTTGAACAGGTACTCCTCGCCGTCGCGGGCCTGATAGGTGAGTGAGACACTCTGGGCCTTGATTGTAATGCCCCGTTCGCGCTCGATCTCCAGGGTATCCAGAATCTGACTCTGCATCTCGCGCTCACTGAGACTGCCGCAGCGCTGAATAATTCTGTCGGCCAGCGTGGATTTGCCATGGTCCACATGGGCGATGATCGAAAAGTTACGTATATGTTTCATGTATACAGCGGCGTCAGTGCCTTATTGGCCCGTCACAAAGGCGACATTGTAGCTGAATATACTGTGGAGCGGGAAAGACAGAAGGACGTAATACGACACACAACCACATTATTATGGCGGAATACCCGCGCTATGTAATCGGTTGAAGACTGGGCCGGCGGGAATCACCCGCCGCGCCACATCGTGCTATTCGGCGTCATCCAGTTTCAATGCGAGGAACAACGGGCCGCTGCGGCGCTGTACCAACACCGCTACCGATCTGTCCTGGGGCAAATCCGCCACCAGCTTATTGAAGTGCTTTACGTCTTTGACATCAATGTTGTTCAACTTCAGGATAATATCGCCGCGATGAATCCCCGCGCGGCTGGCCGGACCGTCATCCACGGCGGTGACGATGACACCACCCTCGTCCTTGATATCCAGCTGTTTGCGCTGCGCATCCGTAAGCGGTGACACAGTAATACTCAGGCGCTGTTCGGAAACACTCCGGGACTCCTGGTCGCCTTTGTCCTTGCTGGACAGCTTAATGTCCTCTTCCTTGGGCAACTCAGCGATCTTGATATGCAGAGTCATATCCTTGCCGTCGCGTATGACCTTGACATCGGCGGTGGAACCCACCGCGGTGTTACCCACCATGGGCGGCAGGTTTGACGAACTGATAACCTCGCGTCCCTTGTACTCGGTGATGATGTCGCCGACCTTGATACCGGCCTTTTGCGCCGGGCTGTCCGGCAGCACGCGCGCCACGAGAGCGCCGGCGGGCTTCTTCATGTTAAAGGATTCGGCCAGTTCCTGGGTGACATCCTGAATGAGAATGCCCAGCCAGCCACGGGAGACATAGCCCTTGGACTTGATCTGTTCCACAACGTTCATGGTGGTGTTGATGGGTATCGCGAATGACAGTCCCATGAACCCGCCGGTGCGGCTGTAAATCTGTGAGTTGATACCGACCACCTCGCCGTCCATGTTGAAAAGCGGCCCGCCGGAGTTGCCAGGGTTAATGGCCACGTCGGTCTGGATGAACGGGACATAATTCTCGCTGGGCAGATTGCGGCCCTTGGCGCTGACGATACCCGCCGTCACCGAGTGATCAAAGCCGAAAGGCGAACCAATGGCCAACACCCACTCGCCTGCCTTGAGCTTGTCGGAATCGCCGATCTTGACCACGGGCAGGTTCTTGGCATCGATCTTGAGCAGGGCGATATCACTGCGCTTGTCACTGCCGATGACCTTGGCCTCGAATTCGCGGCGGTCGCTGAGACGCACTACGATCTTGTCGGCGTCGTCGATCACATGGCTATTGGTCAGGATGTATCCATCGGACGAGATGATGAAACCGGACCCCAGGGATTTCGCGTCAAAATCCGGAACGTCACCCTGGTCTGGATTGCCGAAAAAGCGCCGGAAAAAATCGTCGAACGGCGTGCCCTCGGGCAGGTCCGGTCGATCCTGTCCGGATGGCCCCGGCTGAGGCGCCTTGACCTTCTGGGTGGTGCTGATATTGACCACGGCGGCACTGTTCTGCTCCACCAGTCCGGTGAAATCCGGGAGTGTCCTGGCCTGGACGGTGGCGCAAGCAAGGCACAGGAAAAGCGCGGTGAAATATGCCCGCTTAAGGGAAATACCGAGGTGTATCATTCTGTCTCCTAGCGTGTTGCTGCGGTGTCAGGTCAACAAACGGGTGGAAATACCGCTCAGAGTACCATGAATCGGCCTGATCTGGGTACTGACACTCAGGATCACCGGTTGATAGCGGGGATCCTGCGCAATGCGCGCGCTGTAAAGCCGCAGCCATACGAGACCGGCGAGAAATCCTGCAATACCGAAAATGATGTCCAGAAAATCGGACGTGTGCCCCAGCCACTGGCGCCCGGCATAATCAGCCAGCAGCGCACCCACCATCATAAGCAGCAACGGTGAACCGTACACGGTCATGGAACCGCGCAGCAGTGCATGCTCCTGGAGACCGATCACGACTTCATCACCGACGCGCAGCTGCAAGTCGTGCTTTAATACTCTGAGGCGCGATCGCTTATTACCGAGGACTTTGGAGAGTACGGCCGTGCCGCACCCCTTGTTCACCGCACAGCTGTCGCACGCAGCCTTGCGTTGTGTCTCCACCCACGCCGCATGTTCTTCAACCGCGACGACGACGGCCTGTTCCTCAACCATTATTAACGCGTGACATGATAGCTGATGGATTTGCCGATGAGCTGTACAGTGCTTACCGGCACTTCACCTACCACGGTCACCTGGTGATCACCGACGATTGTCCGGTAGGCGTTGACCGCGCCAAGGTGGGATACCCCGATCATGGGGGCGGCCTGGTGGGGCATGAGCTGGTTTTCAATAAAGACTGATACCGAGGCCAGGCCGTCGGTAAAGACCAGGTGATCCATGCTCACGGCATGATTGTCGGACTGGCGGGTGCGCATGCGGTGCTCGACCAGACGGAATCCGTCGGGCATGTGCGTCACCAGCCACTGGTGATCGTCGCTTACCAACTTGGACATGTTGGACTTCAATATTGTGTTCACCGCGGGATGAACTTCCTCCTCCATGCTGGAGGGGACGTTATCCAACAGCTTCAAGGATGTGAACATGATCTGCTCCATGATCTTGCCGTCCTTATTGACCACGTCCGACTGCAGCATCAGCCCGGTTTTGCGGTCGATCCACACCCGGTAACCGTAGCGGTACTTGTCGTGAGGCTCGATGTTGATCACCTGGGTCTGTTGGCCCATGGTGCGGTGCAGCCCCACGTCGGTGATATCGTAATGAGAGGCGATGACCTTGGGGTCCTCGAGCAGCTTGGTGGGGAAGGGCTTTTCCAGGCGGCCCTTGCTGACGACAACAAGATTTTCATCGGGCAGTATGCAGGTCACTCCGTTATGATCCCGGATGACTTCGCGGCGCACGCCATTCAACGTCACAAGCCGCTCACGCTCACCCTGCTTGTCGACCACATGGGTGATGCGCATCCCCACCAGCGTATCGCCGCGGCGATAGACGAACGTGCCCTCATAATTGAGGGTGCGTACCGACTGGGACATGCGGTTCAGCCACTGCCGCGCATCGCTGCTTTGTTCAGCGGCACGCGCCGACGTGACCGCCTGTGACAATACCATCAGGCTCAACAACGCAACTCGGAGAGTGACCGGATGCCTCATGACCTTCATGACATTCAAACTCTCGCGTTAAC
Source organism: uncultured Gammaproteobacteria bacterium (assembly GCA_964463055.1). Lineage (GTDB taxonomy): Bacteria > Pseudomonadota > Gammaproteobacteria > CAWJPQ01 > CAWJPQ01 > CAWJPQ01. The sequence goes on from CAYXAX010000043.1 coordinate 10,614, forward strand.
TCAAAGCCCGTTGAGCGGAAAGACCGTCAGGGGACGGATTTTGACCGAAGCGGATGTGGCGAACATAAGCCGACGGCGATCAATGATTTTCATTAACGTTACTGCTGTAGCCTACGATCCTGACATATGGCAGCATGGAGCTTTGCACATAGGCCGAATCTGTATATTCGTTATGGTCGACGAGATAGTCGTATAACACCGGCTCGACTTTTAATTCAGGCGACGTCTGCACGCCAGGCTGCGAGACCGTTTGCGGGCTGTTTAGCTGATCCGATGCGAGCATGCCGCTAAGCTGTGGTGTGGGCGCATCTATCGAAGCCTGCTGCGAAGCCTGCTGCGGCTGCAGGGACGGTGCCATGGTTGCACTCTCCCATGGCGCCAGCAGGAATGCCACCACCGCGACTGACGCGGCCAGCGCCAGCCCCATGACGGGTTTGAGGTAGGTGACATTATTGTGCGGCTTGTGGGGGTTGAGGCGGTAGGTTTGTTCAGCTTCCAGTGCGGCGGAGAGGCGATTCCCGAGGTCATGTTTGACCAGGCTGGGGAGGTTGTTCTTGAGGGCATCGCTGATCAGGTGGTAACGCTCCCAGCACTGCTTGAGCCATTCGTCATGTTTGATGCCGTCGATCAGATTCACCGCCTCTTGGTTGTGCAGCTCATCGTCCATCAGCATGGAGATCTTTTCCGCGTATTTCTCAGTCATGCCGCTTCTCCGCCGACCATGTTAACGCTCTTCCTCAAGCAAGGGCTTGAGCCTGGTGTTGATAGCCTCACGCGCCCTGAATATGCGCGACCGCACAGTTCCGATGGGACACGACATCGCCTCTGCAATCTCTTCATAACTCAGCCCTTCCAGCTCTCGTAAGGTTATGGCAGTACGCAAATCTTCGGGTAGCTCTTCAATGACCTCAAATACCGTCCTTTCAATCTCGTCCCTGAGCAACAGGTGTTCAGGGGTCGCATTCTCCTTTAGATTGGGTTCGTCGAGCAGAGGTTCACCTTCGCTCAGACTGGTGGTCTCCGTCTCCAGGGGTCGACGTCCCTGGGCGACCACGTAATTCTTGACCGTATTGATTACGATCCGGTACAGCCACGTATAAAATGCACTCTCACCTCTGAAATTCGGCAGTCCACGGTAAGCCTTTATCAGGGCCTCCTGGGCGACGTCCAAAATCTCATTGGGTTCATGGAGATAGCGCGATATCAGTTTAACGACCTTGTGTTGGTACTTCAGTACAAGAATGTCAAAAGCCTTCTTGTCACCCCTCTGTACGCGCTCAACCAACTCGAGATCGGCGCTACTTTTGCCCATGCGGGCACCCCTCACCCAAATTGAGGCATATCCCTATGCACACTCTCATAGACATGACCAGGTTAATATAGTTCACGGAATAATACTGAAATTGTTGTATATTCAACATCTATGATGCTGCCAATAGTTTAGACTAAGTCTCGGACGTTATACAATTTTCCCTGGCGGCAAACTTATCCCCTACCCCGATGGCGGTGGAATACCAACACGATGTCCTGGTAATAGGCAGCGGTGCGGCGGGTCTCACACTTGCCCTGCATGTGGCGGCGTCCGCCCGTGTCGCTGTCGTGACCAAAAGCGTACTCAACGATAGCGCGACATTATATGCGCAAGGCGGGGTCTCTGTCGTCCTTGATAAACAAGATTCGCTGGAATCCCATATCCGCGACACCTTGACCGCCGGCGCCGGGCTGTGCGATGAAGCGGCCACGCGATTTATCGTTGAGCACGGTCCTGAGGCCGTGCGCTGGCTTATCGACAAGGGTGTCCCCTTCACCCGCGAGCACCGGCCCAATGGCCATTCCGAATATCACCTTACCCGCGAGGGCGGCCACAGCCATCGGCGCATCATCCACGTGGCCGACGCCACCGGGCGCGCCATCGAGACCACCCTGGAGTCCCTCGTCCGCGCGCACCCCAATATCGACCTGTTTGAAGAGCACCTGGGCGTCGACGTGATCACCGGACGCAAACTCGGCCGGCCCGACAACCGCTGTCTGGGCGCCTATGTGCTCAACCGGCGCGATCACCGGGTGGATACCTTTCATGCCCGCTCGGTGGTGCTTGCTACCGGCGGGGCCGGCAAAGTCTACCTGTACACCACCAATCCGGATATCGCCTCCGGTGACGGCATCGCCATGGCGTGGCGTGCCGGCTGCCGGGTGGCGAATATGGAGTTTATTCAATTCCACCCCACGTGTCTGTATCACCCCCAGGCCAAGTCGTTCCTGATCAGCGAGGCGGTGCGCGGCGAAGGCGGCCGCTTGCTGCTGCCCGACGGCACGGCCTTTATGGACCGCTTTGACCCGCGCGGGGAACTGGCGCCCCGGGACATCGTGGCGCGGGCCATCGACTATGAGATGAAACGCCTCGGCGCCGACTGCCTGTACCTCGATATCAGTCACAAGCCCGCGTCCTTTGTCCGCGAACACTTTCCGACCATCCATCAGCGCTGCCTGGAGTTCGGCATCGACATGACCCGTGAACCCATCCCCGTGGTCCCCGCCGCCCACTATTTGTGCGGCGGTGTCATCACCGATCTGGATGGGTGTACCGATATGGAGGGACTGTATGCCGTGGGCGAGACCGCATTCACCGGCATGCACGGGGCCAATCGCATGGCCAGCAATTCCCTGCTCGAATGCCTGGTATCAGCCCACGCCGCCGGTGCGCATATCCGCGGGCGGCTGGACTCGCTGCCCATGCCCAGCGCTCTGCCGCCGTGGGACGAAAGCCGGGTGACCGACTCGGACGAGGAAGTGGTGGTGTCCCACAACTGGAATGAGCTGCGCCACTTCATGTGGGACTACGTGGGTATCGTACGCACCGACAAGCGCCTGCAGCGCGCCAAGCGCCGCGTGGATCTGCTGCTGCAGGAAATCGACGAGTACTACGGCAACTTCCGCATCACCAATGATCTCATCGAACTGCGCAACCTGGCGCTGGTGGCCGACCTGATCATCCGCTCGGCCATGGCGCGCAGGGAAAGCCGCGGTCTGCACTATACCCTGGATTACCCCAGACCGGACGACTCGTCTCCACCGCACAACACAATCCTAGCCCCAGAGCTGTAGTACGCGGTTCGCAGTTGCGCGTTCCGGCTCACGGCTTGACTCCTGAGTATTTCGAGTTCCGCGTTTCGGGTTTCGAGTTAAAAACAAGCACGGCCGATAGGCCGTTCCATAACCCGGAACTCGTGGCTCGGAACGCGAAACCCTCAGAATGCAGTCCTGAGCCGCACCCGCAGACGGCGGAAATCTTCCTCATGCAGACTGTCGGGGAACAGGACTACCGAGGCGCGGCCCTTGGGTTGCAGTGAAAAATTCAGGACCACCAGCCAGGGGTGAACATAGGAGTCGCCCTGCAGCTCGGCGGTTTGCGCCACACCGTCGGCGTAGACCAACCGCCAGTCTCCATGGCGCGTCCATGTCAGACGCAGCACGGCGCGGGCGTGGGTGAGGCGGACGTGGCGCATGTATATATAAGCTGCGCTGGCCGCGATCAGCGTACACAGCAGGATATCGATCCACCACGCCATCCCCGCACTAACCATCACCGCCGCCGCCACTCCATGGGTGGCGGCGGTGAACAGCGCGAACCGCCGCGAGGGCCTTGGTTCAAGGCTCAGGGCGGTGGCGTATTTTGCTGAGGAGGTCTGCAAGCGTCCGGTCCCTCGGAACGGCATCTCCCATGGTGTATTCGAGCAGCACCTGGTCGGAGTAATCCAGCAGCTGCTCAAAGGCAAGCCGCTCCGGGGCGGTGAGCTCATCGTAGTGCGCCTGGCCGAAGTCCAGCAGCAACTCTTCCAGTTCGCGCATGCCGCGCCGGCAGCGCCAATAGACCCGCGAATCCAAGCCCATGGGTCTAGTTATTCATCGTTGTTCATTTTTCGCCTGATCTATAACAGTTCTTTGAGCATCATATCCTTGATGGCGATAATGGCCTTGGTGGGATTGAGCCCCTTGGGGCACACATCGGTACAATTCATGATGGTATGGCAGCGAAACAGTTTGTACGGTCCCTCCAGTGCGCGCAGCCGCTGCGCCGTGGCCTGGTCCCGGCTGTCCGCCAGGAAACGGTAACTCTGCAGCAGGGCCGCCGGGCCGAGAAACTTGTCGGGATTCCACCAGAATGACGGACAGGCGGTGGAGCAGCACGCACACAGAATGCATTCGTACAGCCCATCCAGCTTGTCCCGCTCCTGGGGTGACTGGCGGTACTCCACCTCGGGCTCCGGGTCGTTGACGACCAGGTACGGCTGCACGGCGCGGTATTGGCGGTAGAACTGGCTGAGGTCCACCACCAGGTCACGGATCACCGGCATGGCCGGCAGCGGCCGCACCTCCACCGGCTGCTTCATGCCCGCCAGCGGCGTGATGCACGGCAGGATGTTGCGCCCGTTGACGTTCATGGCGTCGGAACCGCACACGCCTTCGCCGCACGACCAGCGGAACGACAGGCTCTCGTCGAGGGCCTTGATGAGGCGCAGGGCATCCAGGACCATCATGTCGGGGGCGATGCCGTCGACCTGAAATTCCTGCATGTACGGTTCGGCGTCGATCTCCGGATTATAGCGATAGACGGAAAAACGCATGGACTCGCTCATATCAATAGACCCGCTCTTTGGGTGGAAACGAATCGACCGACAACGGCTTGGTGCGTACCGGTTTGTAGTCGATGTACTCACCATCCTTGAAAAACAGACTGTGCTTCAGCCAGCGCTCGTCGTCACGGCGCGGATAATCGATGCGTGAATGGGCGCCGCGGCTCTCTTTGCGCGCCAGCGCGGACGATACCGTCGCCAACGCGATATCGACAAGATTTTCCAGCTCTAAAGCCTCGATGCGGGCGGTATTGAACACCCGGCTGTGGTCCTTGAGACGCACGTGCTGTACCCGGTCCTCGATGGCGCGTACCTTGTCCACCCCCTCCTTGAGCACGTCCTCAGTGCGAAACACCCCGCAGTAGTGCTCCATGGTCTGCTGCAGCTCGCGGCGCAGGGCATCCACGGATTCGCCGTCACCGCGGCTGTCCCAGCGCGCCAGGCGCTGGCGCGCTCCATCGAGGCAGGCATCGGGCAGCGGCCGGTGATAGCGCTGTTCCTTGAGGTACTCGATGATATGGTTGCCGGCGGCACGGCCGAACACCACGATGTCCAGCAGTGAGTTTCCGCCCAGGCGGTTGGCGCCGTGAATGGAAACGCAGGCGCACTCACCCACCGCGTAGATCCCTGACAAGGGTTCTTCGGCGCCGGACTTCTCCGGGACCACCACTTGGCCGAAGCGGTTGGTGGGGATGCCGCCCATGATGTAGTGGGCGGTGGGAAACACCGGGATGGGACCCGTCACCGGGTCCACCCCGGCAAAGGTCTTGGCCATGGCGCGAATACCCGGCAGGCGTTTGCTGATGACCGACTCGTCAAGATGGTCGAGTTTCAGCAGCACATGATCGGCGTTGGGCCCGCAGCCGCGGCCCTCGCGCACCTCCACGGCGATGGCGCGGCTGACAACGTCGCGGCTGGCAAGGTCCTTCACATGGGGGGCGTAGCGCTCCATGAAGCGCTCGCCGTCCTTGTTGA
>CAYXAX010000044.1:0-16082 GCA_964463055.1 uncultured Gammaproteobacteria bacterium
CCCAGCTCACCCTGGGCGTGGACCGGGACTCGGCGCGGCTGGCGCCGCTGTTCGATGAGCGCAACGAGGCGGTGACGCGCCTCATCAGCGAGGTCATCCGCACCGCCCATGCCAACCACTGCAAAGTGGGCCTGTGCGGACAGGCGCCCAGCGATCACCCGGCGTTCGCCCGCTTCCTGGTCCAGGCGGGCATCGATTCCATGTCGGTGAATCCGGACAGCTTCGTGGCGGTGAAGACCCACGTCAGCAAGGCCGAGTCGGCGGCCCATGAACGGGAAAAGGAACAGACTCAAACCGCCAGCGGCGGCTGATCACTGTGCAGGAACCACTTCTCCACCAGCACGTTGCGGGAGAACCAGCGATTGGCAATCAAACGCCGCCCGACGGCCTGCTTGACCCACTCCGGCATGAGGCGCTCCAGGGGACTCAGACCGCGCTGACCGAAGCGCGCCTCGATATGCTGTTTGTAGGGCGCCAGCTTGTCGTAGGCGTAGTCACCGCCGGCGGCGAGGATGATATCGGCGGCCATCAGTGAGGACTCTATGGCGGGGCGTATGCCTTCGCCGCTCTGGGCATAGGCCAGCCCCGCGGCGTCTCCCACCAGCAGGGTGCCGTCCTTGACGTAGTCGCGCCGGGCGCTGGTATACAACAGGTAGGCGTGGCCATTGAAGCGGCCGATGATGTCCGGGATCTTGCCGCGGGCCTTGAGGAAATCACAGAAGTCCGCCACATGCCGCGACAGGTGCTGGTTGTCCTCGCGGCCGAGGCCGATGTTGATGAAGTCGCCCTTGCGGAAACACCACCCGTAACCCTTCAGATCGGGGCAGAAGAACAGCTCCGGGACCTCGCCTTGAATGTGGAACTGCCCGCGCTGGCCGGGGGTCATTTCGAATTCGATCTCCTGAGCCGCCACCACCGTCTCGCTGCGTCCCAGGTTATTGCCCAACGCACGGGCCACGGGACAGAAGTGCCCGCCCGCCCCCACCACCATGGGGGTATGTATTGCGTCGTTGACCAGCCACCCGCCGTTGTCGCGGCGCATGGTCTTGAACCCCTCACCCAAGCGCAGGCGCGCGCCGGTGCGCATCAGCAGGTGGTGATCGAACTCGCAGCGGCGTATGCCATAGCTCACCGCCCGGGGGAAGCGGCTGTGTACCTCGTCGCTGTCGCCGATGAGGCCGGTGACGAAGCCGGTGATGGGTTGAAAGACGTTATCCCGCGCATAAACCGCCGTGTCCAGCTGCAGCTCGTCGATAATCGCCGGGGTGATCCAGCCGGCGCAGACCTTGTTACGTGGAAAGTCCGCTTTATCCATGATGAGCACATCCATGCCCGCCCGGCCCAGGACCCATGCCAGGGAGGAGCCCGCCGGTCCACCGCCGACGATCAGCACATCGCAAGTCTGTTTAGCCATATCGCACGCGCACAGGGAATAACGCCATTGCCGTCTGTATTATCGAACAGCCGGCACTATTTGTCATACAGGTGGGATCGGGTCCATGGGATGTCGTTGACCGTCGACCGCGTAAAGACGACCTGGAACAATTGCAGCCACCCCGTGGTAAATCCGGCGATGGAACCGGCCAGGTACATGCGCCAGGCGCGGGCAAAGTTTTCGTCATACATCTCGGCAACCTGATCGAATACGCGCTCGTAGCGTTCAAGCCAGTCCATGATGGTCTTCGCATAATGCAATCGCAGGTTTTCCACGTCCAGCACGGAGAGGTCCCAGGGCTCGAGAATCTCCATCATCTCGTGCAGCGACGGGGGATAGGCGCCGGGGAAGATACGCCGGTCTATCCACGCGTTCATGGGACATGGTTTGTTGCGGCCGATTGAATGCAGCAAACCGCGGCCGTTTTCCTTCAGGGAGCGGTTAATGACCCCGCCCAGGTCATGGTAGTGTTCCTTGCCAACGTGCTCCAGCATGCCCACCGATACGAAGACATCGAATTCGCCGCGGATGTTGCGGTAGTCATCCTCGATAAATTCCACGCGATCGGACAGCCCCTCGGCGGCGGCGGCCTCCCGGGCATAGGCGATCTGTTCCCGGGAAATGTTCATCGCCTTCACCGTGACACCGTAATGCCTGGCCATAAAACGCGCCAGCGCGCCCCAACCGCAGCCCGCTTCGACCACCGTTTCTCCCGGACGCAGGCGCAGCTTGCGGCACACCAGGTCCAACTTGGCGCGCTGCGCCTCCTCCAGGCTGGCCGCCAGCGTCGGATAGTAGGCGCAGGTATACACCATGTCATCGTCCAGCCACAGGCGGTAGAAATCATTGCCGATATCGTAATGGTGATGAATATTCTCGCGGGAGCGTCGCAGAGCGGTACTGCGCGAGCGGTTCATCCACTTCAGTATGCGACTGGGAGACACCCAGCGTTTTTCCATATCGGCGCCGCTTCTGTAGGCATACTCCAACGCCTGAATCAGGTCGCCCTCCACCTCCACGTCACCGACACTGTAGGCGTCGCCGAAGTACAATCCCGGATTGCGCAGCACGCTGAGTATGGTGCGGCGTTTCTTGAACAATATTCGCGCCACCGGCGACTGGCCGGTGGTGGTGATCACCTCGCCATTCCACAGCACGATCTGCAGCGGGGGATCCCCCATGGATTTCAATAACCTTCCCAACAACCAGCGTTCCAAGGGGGAAACCCCGATGTTGTTATTGGGAAACGCCGCCCGGACATCGGGTGGGAGCTGATACTGACCGACGGAGTACTGCGCGGATGGGTAGCGCAGCTCGTCTTGACTTGCAGAATTCAGTGCTTCGTCATCGAAGACTGTTGTCGATCTCTCTGCATTGCTCATGCTAGCGATACGTACCTTGCTTGTTCTTCTACTTGCAAGTACTGGATCTTACAATCAACGCGTCTATTTTTACCGAAATTCAGAATAAATAAAACATCCAAATATTCACTCTCGATTTAAGGGAATGCAGCAACAGCCCTGCCCGCCGGCGGCGTCTGCAATCCCGATGTATCGTGTTATCGCCGTATCGGCCACACAATATATTGATTTGCCGAATATATGCATGGGTGCTTATACATGCCTCGAGGCACAAACCAATACCCGCGCGACGAGCCCCCGGGGCGCCATGGAGATACGCCGGCTGTTAGCGGGCATACGAAATGTGATGACCTTCTGTATGTGGAATCAAGTGAGACGATAATCACCCTTCTCCAGTCTGACTGACGGGTGTATCGGCAAGAAAAAGGCCGACGATCATTTAGAGATAATTTACGCGGCGCTCTTCCCAATCCGTGTAGGGTTGTTCATACGGCGCAGAGGCCGCCTCATATAACAGATACTCTATGGCCTTGAACAACGGTTGATCGAATACGCAAAACATCAAGCCCATCCCATTTTGGGAACGATGCACCACCACCACCGGTACACGGTGTCGCGTTTGCTTGCTGTTTTCGTAAAGCGGCAACTCCAACTCGAGAAAGGTGTCCTCCGGCCATGAATCCGGACCTGACTCCACGAATACCCCTTCCATACCGATATCCCGGGTCTTAAACCGTTTAAAGTTTGAACCCTGGCGGCGAAGAGCGACGCCCACGTTTACGGGCTTACGTACACTCCAACGATGTTCCATTTTGTGATCGCCATCCATTGTTTACCTCCATCCTGTGCAGTATCACCTCAACCCCCCACCCCATCCAAAAGCGTACATCAACGGATTAAGATGCTACGTCTATCCATAGTACCTATAATTGACAAGGATCAAAGCGAGTTGTTCCCCCGGCGTTGGCGATGAGGCGGCGTCATACACATTGTGCAAATACCCTGCCGAAATCATCCATCCCTCCTTTCCCCCCGCGGGAGGAGGATTCGACCGCAATCGATGACGATCGCAGACGCAAAAACCGGCCGGGAGGACGTCAAGACATCAGAACCTTTGACTAGCGCGTCGCCTTGGCGGTGTAGGGGACGCCGGAAACCCATCCGAGGCCGGCCGGGTAACCGCCTGTTGGGCCCCACGACGGAGCGAAATCAAGGATCAAGGACAGGCATGCACCACTACCGTGCGCCGCCGCTGGCGTCGGCCGAGGCGAAAATCCCATGCCCCGAGGCACACCAGCGTTAAGATTGGCCGCGATGAAACATGAAACTGGGAAAAATTCGTGGGGCAGACAGCTTGCTCCCACCTCTGACAGGCGGGAAGGACATGGACCCGAAGGGATAGTTGGGCCGTTAGTTGGAGGCGCGTCTTCCCTTTTTGATCTTGAACATACTGTCGACTTCCGCCTCGGCCGCCAGCCAATCATTAACCGCATCGCCGCCCAGGAAGCCGCGTTGTTCCGCGATAAGATAGGCGCGCTCCGAGATCATCTGATGACGATCATCAGCGCTGAGACTGATTGTCTTCGCACCTTTTCCTTCCTTGGCGATCTTGGCGCCCGTCGCGGCCCGTGGCTTGACTGCGCGCGGCTTGGCGGCCTTCGGTGACTTCATTTCCTTGCCGGTGGTCTTTACTGACATTGTTACAGACTCGGTCATTGCTGCTCAGCTCCTTAAGTAACAGATTGCATAAACTTTCATCACTCACCCGCCCCCCGTACTGCTCGGGGCCTCACAGGTGTATTGCATATTTCACGCCAATATTCTCCAGTGGTCGCCTCCGGCGCTGGCCTGGCGCCGTCATTCAACCGGGACGGAGTGGCGCTTGGACTGCTCCACCTTGGGGACGGTCAGCACCAGAATCCCATCTTTGAAGGTCGCCTTGGCGCGGGCGCTGTCCACGTTTCCGGGCAGGGGCAGAGTACGGGCGAAGGAACCGGTGGTGATCTCGCTGCGGTAGTAATCGCCTTTTTCCTCTTTCTCTTCATGCCGCGTACGCCCTTTGAGTGTCACGGTGTTATCGCTGAGCGAGACATCCAAACCCTTCTTATCCACCCCGGGCAGTTCGGCGCGCACGACAACCTCGGCATCCCGGTCGATGATATCCACGCGTGGAAGCTTCACACCCAAGTGGGGGAGTTCGCCCAGGGCCGGCCACTCAACCCGGAACGGGTGAAGCCAACCGCGCGGAATGACGCCCTCAAACAAACGGTCCATCTCACCCCGCAGGGCGGTGGCCGCAGGAACGCCATTTTGCACCTTCTGCCCATTGCCGTGTGAAACGCTCTTCGCTTTGCTCTCGATGGCCATGATCATGACTCCTTGTTCGCTTGGAAACAGATCGCGTTATGCCACTACATGATTAGATAGTACATGCGGACAAAGATTCCGTGCCTTGATCGTGATCAATCTCCATACATCACACCGCGCCTAGACGCGGTCGGTGTCGATGATGACCAGCGGAACATTCAATTCCTCGGCACTCAAACCACCGTGGACACCCAACTGCACATGGTGCCGCTCGCCGGGCACCCAGTCCTTGATGACATAGTTGTCCTTCATCAACAGGGCGTAATCGCCGATACGCTCATGCAGCGCCGGATGGGGGTCGCCAAGACCGAAATATCCCTCGGCGATCAGATCCCCACTCTTCACCAGCGTGGTGTACTCGCCCAGGACCTCGGTGACGTAGGTCTCGAACTGCCGCGTCCTGGCGGGATTCACATAACAGTACGCCGAGCGCCGCTCACCGCACAGCGGGCGGATCAGCGACCGCGCCAGTTCCGGGTGATCGCTTACCTCGATCACCCTGTCCGGAGTGGTGTCGATCATGCCGTGGTCAGCGGTCACGACCAGGGTTGTGTCACTGCCCTTGAGCTGGCCGATAAGACGCTCCAGCGCGTACTCCAGCTGCGCGAAGTGTGTGGCGACACTGCGGCTGCCGCTGCCGTGTTCATGGCCAAGGCCATCGAGCTCCGGCCAGTAGGCATAGATGAACTTGTGCCGCGCATCCGCCCTGATGGTGCGCTCGATCATATTGATGAACTGCGACATGGAGCGGTAGGGCACCGTCGTGGCGGCCCCTGAATGGGCCACGTTGTAGCGGGAATTGGCGATCCGATCCGGGATCACCTGGTAGGTGGGCCGTTTGATGCGGTCGAACAGCGACGGCTGATCGAACAACACCCGCGGATCGACGCCGGGCGCGGATTCCGTCGTGGCGCCGCGCCGGGTGAAGGGCAGTACCGCCAGCACCCCGTCCATCTGCCTGACATACATGAACCAGCCGGTCAGCGCGTGTTGCTGCGGGGCGGTGCCGGTCAGGAACGTGGTGATTGCCGTGGCCGTGGTGGAGGGAAACACCGATGTCAAACTGCCCCTCAGATGCCCATGCAATACCCCTCTCCGGCCGTGACGCGACAGATATTCATAGCCCAAGCCGTCGATGACCATCAGGACGATGTTAGTCGCATCGGACAACGCATCACCATCGATGCCTGACAAGGGGGCATAGAGCCCTTCATCGCCGCCGCAGGCGCGAATCAGAGATGCAGTAAGATTGACGATGCTCCCGCCGTGATAATCGGGCAGCGATGTCATTGCCACCCCCGGTGAAGTCCGGCTTGCGCATCCCCGCAACCCAAAATACCGGCACCAATGCGCGAAAACCTGTCCATGCAAGTGCCGGCCCTGGACGGACAAAATATCACAGCCTTCACTGACAACTCCTATAAAGTCGGCCGACCCGCGCCGGCGTGGTCTTTCTCATAGCGGGCCTGGCAAGTATAACAGCGCCGCGCGGCGGGATAGACCTCGAGCCGTTCAACCTCGATGGGTTTGCCGCACTCCACGCACGTGCCGTATGCGCCCACCGCAATGCGCTGCAGGGCCTCTTCGATTTCGCGCACCTCATTCACCTGCCTGCCGATAAGGGCGTTGGCCATTTCCGACAGCTGGTCCGCCACGGACTCCTCCGCCGAATCGTGAACCGTGCCGGCGAGTTCGATGTAGTGTTCATTGTCCGACTGCAGCAAAGCCTGGCGTATTGCCTCGAGCACCTCGGCACGCCTGCCGCGCAGGCGCTTTTGGAATCCCGCAATCCGGCCGTTGGTCAACGCATTATCCATGGTGTTGCTCCTGGTTGGTTGAACTGTGTGGATTTCATCCCTTGATGCAAATCAGCGGCTCTACCCTGGCCACCCGCCTGGCCAGGCCGCTGTCGCAAGCCGCCTTTACCACGGCCGTGACATCCTTATAGGCCATGGGCGCCTCTTCCGCGACGCCCCGCAGGGAGGGGCTGCGCACAACGATACCCCGGCCGGCCAAGTCATCCACGACCTCCCGGCCGCGCCACCGGCGCGTGGCCTGGTGACGGCTCATGCTGCGGCCGGCGCCGTGGCACGCGGAACTGAAAGACAGCGCCTCGCTCTCCGGGCGCCCCGCAAGAATATACGAAGCCGTGCCCATGGTGCCGCCGATGAGCACCGGCTGCCCCACGTCCTTTAACTCCGGCGGCAGGTCCTGGTGGCCGGGCCCGAAGGCCCTGGTGGCGCCTTTGCGGTGAACGAACAGGCGGCGGCGCTTGCCGTCCACCAGATGGGATTCGACCTTGCAGGTATTGTGAGACACGTCATATAAGAGCCGCAGATCTGCGCGGGGATGATATTCATCAAACACAGCCCGGGTAAGGTGGGTCAGGATTTGCCGATTGGCCAATGCGCAGTTGATGCCGGCGCGCATGGCGCCGAGATAAGACACACCCTCCGGTGACTGAATCGGCACGCACGCCAACTCCCGGTCCGGCAGGGCAATGCCGTAGCGCGGCGCGGCCGTGACCATGCGCTTCAGAAAATCGGTGCCGATCTGATGGCCAAGCCCCCGTGAACCGCAGTGGATACTTACCGCCACATCGCCATGGCGCACGCCGAGAACATGCGCCGCGTCTTGGTCATAGATCTCGGTGACATGCTGCACTTCAAGGTAATGGTTTCCGGAACCCAGCGTACCCATCTCGTCTTGCTGGCGCTTAATGGCCTGCGCTGAAACCTCCGCCGGCCGGGCATCGGCTATACAACCGCGCTCTTCGATACGCGCCAGATCTTCCACACGGCCGTATCCCTGTTCGACGGCCCAGCGGGCGCCGCCGCCCAGCATCGCCGCCATGGCCCTGCCGTCGAGATGGATTCGCCCGGTACTGCCCATGCCGGCGGGAATCGTGCGGTAGAGGCCATCGGCCAGCGCCTCCTTGCGTGATTCGATGTCCTCACGGCGCAGCCCCGTCAGCAGGGTACGGACCCCGCAGGAGATGTCAAAGCCGACACCCCCGGCAGAGATGACACCGCCGTCGTCCGGATCGAACGCGGCCACGCCGCCGATGGGAAATCCATAACCCCAGTGCGCATCGGGCATGGCGTAGGACGCAGCGACGATACCCGGAAGCATGGCCACCCGGCATATCTGCTCGCGGACCTTTTCATCCATGGCCTCTACCAACGCGCGATCGGCATAAATGACGCCCGGCACGCGCATCCCGCCGCGCGCTTCGATGCGCCACTGGAAGTCCGATACCTGGGTCAACGAACCAATATCCATTGTTCCTCTATGCCGTTGCCACCGACCTCCCTCGACCAGCGCCATGAGGCGGCGGTCTTGAAGCGGTCATGCCACCGATTGAATAAACATCAGACAAGGATGATTGCGAATATATCCATGCCGCTCCCTAAATCACTATAAACTTATCACATCACGTACCGGCGGCCTTGATACGGGTCAAAGCATACAATTATGCTGCACGCAGCATACCCACCACTTGCCTGAGCTGACATGGCCAAACATGAATCCAAAAAGGCCGTCATCGCCGCACTGATCGGCAATACACTCATTGCGATCACGAAATTCATCGCGGCGATGATGAGCGGCAGTTCCGCCATGCTCAGCGAGGCGCTGCATTCATGTGTCGACTGCTGTAATCAGTTGCTGCTCCTGCACGGCATGCGCCGGGCCGCGCGGCCGGCGGACACCTACCATCCCTACGGGTACGGCAAGGAGCTTTACTTCTGGACCTTCGTGGTCGCCGTTCTGGTGTTCGCCCTGGGCGCGGGCCTTTCCATTTATGAGGGCGTTACGCACCTGAAACATGCCCAACCCCTGACCAACATCTATATCAGCTACGCCGTCCTCGGCGCGGCGCTGGTCTTTGAGGGCATCTCGCTGTTGATCGCATGGCGGGAGTTTCGCCGGCGGCGCAAGCGGGAGACCATTTTCCAGGCGGTCCACCGCACCAAGGACCCCACGCTGATCGCGGTCCTGTTCGAGGACAGCGCCGCCATGCTGGGCCTGATCGTCGCGTTTGCCGGCATCACCGCCAGCCAGGTGTTCCATGCCCCGTTGTTCGACGCCCTGGCGTCCATCGGCATCGGGATCATCCTCGCCGCCGTGGCCCTGTGGCTCGCCTATGAAAGCAAGGGCCTGCTGGTGGGCGAGAGCGTTGCCCCCAAGACCCTCGAGGACATCCGGCGCATTATTACCGAAGACACCCGCGTGACGCGCCTGGT
The DNA here is from genome assembly GCA_964463055.1 of uncultured Gammaproteobacteria bacterium. Lineage (GTDB taxonomy): Bacteria > Pseudomonadota > Gammaproteobacteria > CAWJPQ01 > CAWJPQ01 > CAWJPQ01. The sequence continues at coordinate 9,408 of CAYXAX010000044.1, forward strand.
GGATGCCCTGACCATGCACCTGGGACCGGATGACGTGCTGCTGACCCTGGACGTGGACTTCGCCGATCGATTGTCCACCAGCGAAGTGGAGGATACCGTGGTGGACCTGGAGCAGCGTATTCAGCACCACCACCCTGAGGTCAAGCGCATATTCATCGAAGCCAAGAGCTGGAGCCGGCGCAAGAAAAGCGGCGATACCGGCAAGGACCAAGCCGTCTCCCAGGCATGAAGACTATGGAAAGGAAAAACGCGGCGCCGGATCAGAAGCCGAACATGTGATCCAGGCTGAAGACCCCCTCACCTCTGCACAGGCCGTGATAGCCGAACAGTCGGCAGGTGACGTCACGGACCAGCACGTACCCGCAGTCACCCGCCCGCTCACGCTCCGCCGCGTCGAACATGGCGCTGTAATACCACAGCAGCGATCCACCGCAGGGAATCGCCACGTCACGGGCCGCCACCTCCTCGCCGGCACTGTTGTGGAGGATCAGGCGGGTGGTGGACTGTGGGTGCCACGGGCGTGACGCCGGATAGATCAAGTGGCAGAACGTGTCCAGTGGTGCGGGACCGAGGCGCAGAAACAATCGCGTCGACAGGCCCGGCGGAATATTGATGTATGACTGTGGCTCGTCGCGATAGGTCAGCGGGATATTATAGATATGGGCGCCGAAACTGGTGTCGGCGCCGTGGCCGGTGCCCTTGTGGCGGTAGTGAAACAGCCCGTGCAGCCAGCCATCCACCTCATCACCGGCATCGAAATCATACAACAGCTCCATGTGCCCGTAACCGCTGGGCAAGTCGCTCTGCGCCTTGGCCAGAAGTTCACCCGCGTCCACTGCGACGCTCTCGCTGCGCGGCAGGCGGCCCAGGGAGTGACGGGTTATCTCCTCACCGCACGCGTCATACAGCGCCACCGCCACAGGCAGTGCCCGCTGGTCGCGCGCCATGGGCGTGGGCATGACTATACTGTCCCATTTATCCGTGGGCAGCACCGGGGCCGGCAGAATATACCCCTTGCCCACCAGGGAAGATATCTCGGGCAATCTCGCGTCCGGCGCCAGATCGACGCGTTCCACGTTGACATGGGCGATGCGCCGCGCGCCGCCGCGCTTCATCACCTCATAGCGCGGCCGCACGAAATAGCGCCCCGCGTGCACCTCGAACTGCGCCGGCCAGGCCTGATCCGGGAAAAGCCCGGCGATATCCACGGCGCAGGTGGCGAAGGCCCGTATCTCGCGGTCGATCCATTTCACATCGGCCGTGCCCATGGGGCCGATCCCCACCGCGCCGGCGGGGATGGCGATTGGATTGCTGTTCTGAATCCACAAAATGACCTGCTCGTCGTGACGCGGAGCCGGGAGACCGGCATAAAAATCCGCCGGCCATGCGTTGGCGTCATGGGTGCAGGACAATTCATCGGGACTGTCTGCGTAAGTGTCCAGTGCGTACTTCACCGTGTCGTGGCCGGCGATGTGCTGGGCGTGCATAAACAACGATCCGGTAAACGCCGGCAGTTTGAAGCGCGTGCGCACCTCCTTACTGTCGATGCGGAACACCGCCGTGCCCGCCGGCAGTTGCTCCCGCCACTGGGCCAGGACCTTGCCCTCATCATCGAACAGACACAGCCACAGGCTCGCGTTGGCGGCGCCGTAGCCATGCCAGTAGTTACACGAGGACACCGTGGTGTGCTGACCGTCGGCATCGCGGAAAAATGCGAAATTGGTGGCGAAGTTGAGTGGATTCAGATAGTGACGGGTGTTGGTCAGCATCTCATCGGGAAGGCGGATATCATCCAGGGTCACCACTGTCACCCCCTCTGGAATCAGGTGACGCACCTGGTCGAGCAGCCGCCTGGCGTCGAAACAGGCCACGAACAGGGTCTTGACGTCGCAGCCCGGCAGCTCCGTCACGGGCTGGACCTGACGCCCCAGCCGCCGCTGGCCCAGGGCCTCGATGCGCTGCACCAGGACATGGCGCACGTCCCACGAGGACAGGTCATAGAACTCGATCATGCCGTCGAGAAAATTGTGCGGATCGTAAACGGCAACCGCGCCGGACGCCGCGACGGCATCGATGAGGTGTTGAGCGCGTTGCGCGGTCAACGGGTGGGACATTGCCTTGTAGAAACTGTTGCCGCCCTTGATATTACTGAATGTCTCGATCCGTAATGCCATGTCTGCCTGTCCTGATTGTCGATGGGGATCTACCACGGTGAGACGATGCCCGCGGTATTCACCGCTGGCCATGGCCACGCATACCCGGCCCTGCAAAGTTTATCATGAAAACAAACGGCCTGGCGCCGCGACCGCATGCGGGTCGGTGGTGTCATGCGGCGATGACGGGCATACAGCATGCGCAATTACACCGCATGGACATGGCGGTGCCCGTCCATACCGGTATTCAGGGCGGTTACTTTCGGCAGCACGCCTCCCACATGGCACGATATGCCGCTTCCAGCGATCGGGTAAACGCAGGCCCGTCGCACAGCGGGGAGTGCTCCAGTCGTCCTCGCAGTTGCGCGCGCATCGCCGTCAGCCGGGCCGGATCCGCGGCGAGTTCCATTGCCTTGGCGACATACGCGTCCTCAGTGTCCACCACGAACTCCGCCAGACCCACGTTGGTGAGGATACTTTCCCCGACACGGCTGACGAACCTTTCCCCACGCATGCTGATCACAGGCACCCCCATCCATAACGCCTCCACCGTGGTGGTTCCGCCGTTGTACGGGAAGGGATCCAAGGCAATATCCACCTCGCCGTATGCGGCGAGCAACTCCTCGCGGGGCGCGAATCCGCGCATGCTGATACGCTCTGCCGCGACACCGCGTTCGGCGAACAGGGCAGTGCACCACGCCCTTACACCTGCATCGCCGAGGGATTTGTTACGCAGATGAAGTTGCGCATCGGGTACCGAACGCAGCAGTTGTGACCAGCAGTCCACCGATCGCCCCAGCTTGGCGATATTCTGAAAGCAGCCAAAGGTGACATAGCCGTTGGACGTCATGGGTGGAGGAGAAACATCGATAGCATGGCGTGGCGGTGAAAAGCAAAGGTAACTCTGCGGCATATGTACCACCTGTTCCACGAAGTGATGTTCTTCCCGCGCCGGGATCACGTAACGGTCGGCGATGATGTAGTCCATTGCCTCCAGGCCCGTGGTGGCGACGTAACCCATCCATGTCACCTGTACCGGGGCGGGCTTGTGTGCAAACACGGGCAGCCGGTTCATGGCGGTGTGCCCGGAGAGATCGATCAGGACATCGATACCATCGCTGCGTATCTGATCGATCACCTCCGTGTCCGACTGATCGATGATCATTCGCCAGTGATCGGCCTGTCCCTGGAGGCGTTCCGTCAGGTCATCACACGTCTCCGCATTGGAATAGCAAAACACCTCGTGGCTTGAGCGGTCGTGGTGGTTCAGCACCGCCTCGATGAAATAGCCCACCGGGTGGTTGCGAAAGTCGGCCGAGACATAGCCCAGCCGCAGGCGCCGTCGCGGATCGGCGTCGGTGATGGGCGGCACGTCGCTCTTCCCCTCAGGGCAGTACTTCAAATTCCAGCTGCACGCCGCCTCACGCAACTCGTCTGTCGAATAATCGGGCAGATACTGCATGGTCATCAGCGCGCTGCTGAGTATGTCCGCACGATGGGGCAACAGCCGCAGTGCTTCGCGGAACATCACCAGCGCGTCCTCAGGTCGGCCTTGGCGGTTGCGTACGCTGCCGAGGTTGGAATATGCCACGGCGGATTCGGGATCAATCTTCAAGGCGGCTTTCAGTACCGAGGCCGCCTCGCTCAGATTGCCCTCATTGCACTGTATGTAGCCCAGTTCGTTGTATGCCGCGGTCAGACCGGGATCCAATGCCAGCGCGCGACGTACGTGCTCGATGCCTTGTTCGATTTTCCCCTGAAAATAGAGGACGGACCCCAGGAAGTTATGGGCGGCCGCATACCGGGGATGAAGGCGAATCGCCTGCCGGTAATACTCTTCCGATTCCCGGTATTTCTTTTGAGACCTTTTCAGGGTGCCGAGATTGCAGTAATTCTCGATGAGGTTTGGGTTTATGCGCAGCGCGGCCTCATAACTTTCCACCGCCTCATCCGTCTTGCCCATGGCGGTCAGGACATTGCCGAGACCGCTCAGCGCCCCCGCATGCTGGGGATTGATATTGAGCGTAGCTTCGTATTGGCTGAGCGCCTCATCGCGCTTGCCCTGACTCAAACAGACGTGACCCAGATTAACAAGGGCGTCGCAATAATCAGGCTGCAGGGCAATGGCGCGCCGGCAACACTCGCCCGCCGCATCGATGTCCCCGAGCATCCCATGCACGCTGCCGAGCAGGTACCACGCCTCCGCGTCTGCACCCTCGTGGCCGCACATATCGGTAAACAGCGCCTTGGCCTCCTGCAGGCGCTTCTTTTGAATTAACAGCCTGCCCTGTCCCTTCATGGCGTTTAGCTGTTGATCATCATAATGCGTCGCCATTTAAGTACTTACCAATGCGCGGCCGCGAAACCGGACTCTTTATTATGAGAGGGAGGATGGAATATGTGTCCCCACCTGCCTGGATAAACCATACACCCCATTATTGTCGTCAATGTTCCGGGGCGGCGAGAACGTCCGGGCTTTGGGTATCGTATACCCCTGGCACGCCCTGGGACCAGCCTGGCGCCGTGCAAGCCGCGCGGATTGCGTAGCTTTTTGTCCATGCCTCACCAGCCAATGACTTCAACTCCATGTTTTATAAGGACATGATAAACTGTCGACAGAGTCCAGTCCGCTTCTGCCATGCGGGCTGGCATATACCAACGCTCATGGACAGGGATCCTTCTCAGTGGCGAACAATTTTGGCGACCGCACGGCCAAACCCGGTGCGGTGGGAAATGCAGGCTGACAGCTGCTGGGTATTGACCGATGCCAAACCCGGCATGGAAAACCAATGCCTGGGATTGGCCGAGGCACTGGGGTTGGATGTCGTGCGCAAACATGTACATCCACGCCCCCCATGGAAATACCTGCCGCCATCTCTGTGGCTGGCGCCGTTACGCGCGTTTACGCCGGACAGCGATGCCCTCACACCACCCTGGCCGGATATCCTGATTGCGACTGGGCGGGTCACGGTCGCCGCCTCCATCGCCATACGTCGCGCCAGCAAGGGACGCACCTTTACCATACAGATCCAAAACCCCGGCGTGGCATTCCGGCACTTCGACCTCGTCATCCCGCCGCGCCATGATAATTGTGCCGGCCCCAACGTATTCCCGACCCGCGGCGCGCTGCACCGGGTCACGGCGCAACGCCTGGCCGCTGAGGCCGCGCGCTTAGCCCCCACCCTCTCCCGACTGCCGCGCCCCCTGGTGGCGGTGTTGATCGGCGGCACGAACAAATACTATCGCCTGACCCCGGAGATCATCCGCGAGCTGGCGGACAAGCTGGCGGCAATGAGCCAAGCCACCGGGGCCGGACTCGCCATCACCCTGTCACGCCGCAGCGGCGCCGAGGCCGAGGCGATATTGCGCGAAAAACTGGCGCATGTCCCGGCGGTGATCTGGGACGGCAGCGGCGACAACCCCTATTTCGCCTACCTGGGCCTCGCCGATCACATCGTGGTCACCGCCGATTCTGTGTCCATGGTGTCCGAGGCGTGCTCCACCGGCAAACCCGTCTATGTGGTGGAACTCGAAGGCGGCGCGCGGAAATTCCAGCGTTTCCACCAGGGACTGCGCGCCGACGGCATCACACGTGAATTCACCGGTGCCTTGGCTGACTGGCACTACACGCCCTTGGACGACACGGCGCGGGCCGCGGTGGAGGTGCGCCGCCGCCTGGCGCAACGCTGAACCGGCCAACCAAACCCATGCCTGGAGTAAGGCAATTTGATATATTGACTGCCTGTCAGGGCGCACGCCACCGGCGATCGCCGATCCGCCGCCCCGCAATATTAAGACGCTGCCTGGAGAGCATCACATGTCATTTCTCAATCTGGAAACTTTCCGCGCCACCCCGTTGACCCGCGACCCGTTCGACTTCCTGATCGTACCCGGCTTTCTGCGCGGCGAGGCGCGCGATGCGCTGAACAAGGACTTCCCGGACATCGCCAAACCCGGCAGCTACCCGGTGAGCGAGGTCAGCTTCGGCACGAACTTCGAGGCCCTGCTGGAGGAAATACAGGGACCCGCATTCCAGGCGGCCGTGGAGGAGAAATTCGCCATCGATCTGAGCGGGCGGCCCACCATGGTCACGGTGCGCGGCCGCTGCCAGCAGAAAGACGGGCGCATTCATACCGACACCGAGACCAAGATCATCACCGTGCTGATCTATATGAATCAGGGCTGGGAAAACGAGACCGGCCGCCTGCGCCTGCTGCGCAGCGCCGATGATTTGAGCGATATGATCACCGAGGTCCCACCCGAGTGGGGCACACTGCTGGCCTTCCGCCGCTCCGACAACTCTTACCACGGCCATAAGCCGTTCGTGGGCGAACGCCGCGCCATACAGCTGAACTGGGTCACCGATGTCGGCGTCGTCGAACATGAACTGTCCCGCCACCGCATGTCGGCGCGTCTGAAACGATTGAATCCCTTCGCTTGAGGTAAATATTTCTCACCACCCCGCCGGGCGGCAAATGGCACCTTACGGTTGCGCCTGGACATCGCCCGGCTGCGGGAGGCG
>CAYXAX010000045.1:0-15743 GCA_964463055.1 uncultured Gammaproteobacteria bacterium
AGGAATTGGTGGTCTGGATGTGCGTCGCCGGCTTGCCGGTGGCCTTGCTGCCGTTATGGCAGGTGGCGCAAGTCCCCGGCGTCACATAACTGTGATCATAGTGCGCGCCGACCCACGTGTTCGTGGTATGACAATCGCTGCAAGTGTCCGCGCTCTGGATGTGATTGACCGGTTTGCCCGGGGCAACACGGCCGTTGTGACACGCGGCGCAGGTACCGATGACGGCGGTGTGATCCACCCGTGGCACCGGGCGCCAACCGCTGGTGGTATGGCAGTCGTCACAGGTATCCGTAGTGGGAATGTGCCCCACGGGCTTTGCCGATGCCACCACACGCCCGCCCCGGGCGTGGCACGCGGAACACTGTGTCGGCGTGTTCTTGAACACCCCGCCTGCGTGACATGCCTCACAGTCGACCCGGGCATGGGCGCCGGTCAGTGGGAAACCGGTACTGAAATGGTCAAAACTGGTAGTCACCGCCGGCGCCCCATGGGCATCATGCACAGCGGTGACCATCAGCAAGGCAACAATCCCCATTAATGCCGCGCAGCACCGCCACAGCCGGAGATTGCGCGACTCCATCGTCGTGAGCGAGAAATTATAAGTTGTCATTAATCACGCCCTCTTTCTGCATTCCAACTGTTGGTGTTGTGGCACTCTTCGCAGTTATTCCCGGTACGCGGGTGGTCACCCGGCTTGCCGCGTGCGATCTGGCCGTTGTGGCAGCTGTAGCAACTGCCGATCACCGCAGAGTGATCCACGCGTCCCAACGGACTCCACCGCAGGGTGGTGTGGCACGCATCGCAGGTATCGGTGCTGGGAATGTGAGACGACCCCTTTCCCGCGGCTCGGGTGCCGTTGTGGCAATTGATGCAGGTACCCGGCACCACCCCCGTATGATCGAAGCCTGCCCCCGCCCAGGTATCGCTGGTATGGCACTCATCACAGTTGTTGCTGCTGGATGGGTGGTTGAGCGGTTTACCGCGGGCGATCTGGCCGTTGTGGCAGCTGAAGCAGGTTCCCACCACCGCCGAATGATCGACCCGCGCCGACGACCAACGCACGGTATTGTGGCAACTGTCACAGGTATCGCTGCTCAGGATATGGCGCGGTGACTTACCGGTGGCCTTCACCCCGTTGTGACAGGTGATGCAGCTACCCGGCGCCACGCCGCCGTGGTCAAATTGGATGCGGGTCCACGCAGCGGTCGTATGGCACTGATCGCAGTTGTTGTCGCTCTGCATGTGCCCTGGCGGTTTGCCCGATGCGGTTCGCCCGTCATGACACCGCGCACAGGTCCCGATAACGGCAATGTGATCCACGCGCCTCACCAGGCGCCATGTGGAGGTCACATGACAGTCGTCGCAGCTGTTGGTGGACGGAATGTGCCCCATCGGCTTGAACGAGGCGGCGACACGCCCGCCGCGTGTGTGACAGCTCTCGCACTGCGCCGACGTGTTGCGGAACACACCGCCCACGTGGCAGCCTTCACAATCAACCCGCGCATGGGCGCCGGTCAGCGGAAAGCCGGTGGTGAAGTGATCGAAGTTGTCATCGGGAGACAACGCCGCGTCAGCGATCATATTCATGCTCATCCCCAATACCAACATCAAGGGTATGTGGCGTAAAATGCGCCACGCACGCGGTACTCCTTTTGATCCTCTGTCATCACCCGGCCCGGCACCATGGTCTCTGCGGGTTACCCAGCTGCACAGTTGCATTACTTTTCCCTGCATAAACTGATTCCGCCACGACTTACAGCAAGTCAGCGGAGCAATGTCACTTTCTTGAAAGACTCGGTCACGTGACAACGGTCACAATGCGGACCGAAGCGTCCGACGTGGATATCATCGCGCTGATGACAGCTCACGCACGCCTTTGAAAGGCGTATGTGCGTCTCGACCGGGGTTCTGTGACAGGCCTTGCAATCCAGGCCTTTGTGCTTGCCGTCGAGTTTGTAATCGGTCTGCGTGTCGTGATCGAAGCGCCAGCGTTCCCATCCGTTGGGGTTGTGACATTGCCCGCATGACGGCCCGAGTCGCTTCTTATGCTTGTCGTCCGCCCTGTGACAGGCGACGCAGTCCAGCGAAGCCTCCTTGAACTTGGCTGACAGGTGGCACTCCTCACACGGCGCCGTGGCGTGCAGACCGATAAGGGGGAACCGTGTCAGGTCATGATCGAACACCACCTTGCGCCCCCATCCCTGCTCGTTGTGGCAACGCTCGCACAGCTTTCCCTCCTGGCCATGGTGAGGGTCGTCCTGACGGTGACAGGCGGAGCAATTTGTCTTGAGCTTCTCCTTGAAGACGTCGCCGCGGTGACAGGCCTGACAATCCACCCTGGCATGACGCCCGCGCAGGGGAAAATCCGTTTTGCGGTCGTGGTCGAATTCGCTCTTGGTCCACTTCTCGGGGGAATGACAGGACTGGCACTTTTTGCCATAGCGGCCCTTGTGGTAGTCGTCATTCTTGTGACAGTCATAGCAATTCCCGCCCAGCTTCTCTTCGTACAACTTGCCCTTATGGCAGCTGTCGCAGCCGACCTTGCGGTGACGCCCCTCCAGTTTGAATTTGGTATCCCGATCGTGATCAAAGGTGATGTGCTTCCAGTCCTTGGCGCTATGGCAGGTATGGCACTTGGCGCCGTAGCGCCCGCCATGTGCATCATTGATCTTATGGCAGGCGACGCAGGTCTTTGGCACCTGCTTGTAGCGCTCGTTGGGGTGGCAGCTGCTGCAGGTCGCCTCGCGGTGCTTGCCCTTCAGGGGAAAATCCGTCTTGTCGTGATTGAACTCGACACTTTTCCACGCCCGGACGGTGTGACACTTGGCGCAGTCCGATCCCAGATGCCCCTTATGAGGGTCGTCCTTCTTGTGACAGTCGATACAGCCCGACGGTGCCTCCCGGTACTTCAGCCTGGGCTTGTGGCAGGAAGCGCAGCGGACGTTGATGTGGGCGCCCCTCAAGGGAAAATCCGTGGCGCCGTGATCAAATGTCTCCTTGTCCAGCATGACGATGTCGGCCCGCCGCCCCTTATGTTCGGTGTGGCACAGCTTGCACTCGGTGGTATTGATATCCCGGATGCGCCCGTGATAGCCCTTGTGCGAATTGATATCCGCCGTCACCTTTTTGTGGCAGTCGAGACACAGCTTGCTTTGGCCGCGTTTGCTGAATCGCTCGTGGCACTTTTTGCACTGGCCCTCGAACTTTGCGTGTCCCTGGATGAGCTTGCCGGGCATCATCAGCGTCTCCAGGCTGGCGGCATCTGCTGTATACATGTTCAATACCATCACCCCCAGGCACAGAAGCAGCCAGGCAAAAAATCCTTTTGACATACGGCTTGGCCATCCCTGTCAGTACATGTGCACCGCGATGACATGTACGATGCCCGAGACCAGCATCATTAAAAACAATGGCATGTGCAGGACGTGCCACATGGAGAAGATCTTTTCATAAAAGCTGAAGACGGTTATTCGCTCGATGGTGGCGAGATAGGCGGACAGATAGAGTTTCGCGCTGCGACTGTGCTTACGCACCTCCGCCGCCGTCATTCGTTTGTGCCGCAGCTCCAGCTTCAGCGCCGCGCGCAGCTTGCGCAGCAGGATGAAGTACGCCCATCGACCACGCACACTTAACGTCAGGCGTCTCAGCGCGCTCCCGAATACGCCCGCGCGCTTGTTTAAGACCGCCGCCTCGTAGGCCTGCAGGCGGTCGCCCAACCCCGGGGATAAGGCGAACAAGGCCTCCAGATACCCGCCGGCGTGTTCTTTGTCGCTGCGCAGCTGTTCAAGAGTCGCCTTGCCACCGTAAAGTCCGTAGTGAATCTTTGAATAGATGTACCGGCCGATGAGGCCGCTGGAGGCCACCATCAACATGCATGCCAGGGCGATGTTGCTGTTGAGGGAGCCAAGATGAAAATTCGCATGAAACAGGATGCAGGAAGGTCCCAGGACCCCCAGCATCATGTGGGTCTTGAACCAGTACTTCACCGGACCCAGTTTGCGCATGAAACGCAGCCGCTTGCGGGCCGGGTACAGCAGCAGGACCAGCATCATCACCCCGCCGGTAATCCCCAACCCATACCCGATACCGTTCTTGGCGGTCAGGTAACGAAAGTCGCGGTTCTCCCAGCCGGCCCATAACGCCAGGATCACCGTACCGAAAAACAGCACCGCCCCCAGGTGGTGGCGCAGGTTCATGCGCAGTCCCTTCATGCGCATGGCCGGAAGACTGTCGAGGGACCAGGATGGCCGGGGCGCCGCCTGGCGGGGGGCCGGTGCCGGGCGCATGTGGATTGCTTGGGCAGTATTTGTCATGGCACTTGTTCCTCCATACAGGGACCACATTATAGGTTTATTTTTATAAAAATGGGAAATAATTCCCAATTTTAATAAAATCCTGTATAAATAACGGCGCCACTGCCGCTTTCATTAATCGTCGCGGCGTCGGTTATATATGGAGGCCGGGGGAAACACCCTGATCTCGTGCCCGCTGCCATTAAAGCGCATCGAGACGTAGGGTTATCTGATGGAGTTCACGTTGCCGGAAAGGGCCTGACGCTATAGTGATGACCTGCCATGTCGACCATTACTGATCCACAAACAGTTGCTTACGTCAGCATTCTGCTTCTGATCTGGTTCGCCTATATTCGCACCTGGGCCAGAAAGCAGCGGGAGAACCGTGCCATTCAGGAGGCGGCGCTGACTGCCGGTCTGACGGAACCGGCGTCACTGCACCCCATCATCGACCAACAGCGCTGCATCGGCTGCGGCGCCTGTGCCAGTGCCTGCCCTGAGGACCGCGTCCTGGGCCTGATCGGCACCAAGGCGGCGCTCATCAATCCCAGTCACTGCATCGGACATGGGGCATGCAAGGCCGCCTGCCCGGTGGAGGCCATCACCCTGGTATTCGGCAGCGAAAAGCGCGGCGTGGACATTCCCCTGGTCAAGCCCAATTTCGAGACCAACGTGCCGGGCATCTTCATCGCTGGCGAGCTGGGCGGCATGGGCTTGATACGCAACGCCGTGGAACAGGGTCGACAGGCCATGGAGGCGATCCGGTCAATGCGCGGCATCGGTCGCGGCGGCGCTCTGGACGTGGTGATCGTCGGCGCCGGGCCGGCGGGCATCGCCGCCTCCCTGGCGGCCATGCAGCACAAGCTGCGCTTCGTCACCCTGGAACAGGACTCCCTGGGCGGTACCGTGGCCCACTACCCGCGCGGCAAGGTAGTCATGACCGCCCCCGTGCAGCTGCCGCTGGTGGGTAAGGTGAAGATGACCGAGACCACCAAGGAGGCGCTACTCAACCTGTGGCAAGGGGTGGAGAAACAGACCGGGCTGCGCATCAACTATCACGAACGGGTTGAGGGCATTACCCGGACTGCGGACGGCTTTGAGATTAAGTCATCCGGCGGCTGCTACCAGACCCGTGCGGTGCTGCTGGCTATCGGGCGCCGCGGCACCCCCCGCACACTGGGCGTGCCCGGCGAAAACCTTTCCAAGGTGGTCTACCGCCTCATCGACCCGTCACAGTACCAGGACCGGCACGTCCTGGTGGTGGGCGGCGGGGACAGTGCCCTGGAGGCAGCCACCAGCATCGCGGCGGAACCGGGCACAAGCGTCACCCTGTCCTACCGCGCCGAGGCATTCAACCGCGCCAAGGAGAAAAACCGCGTCAAGGTTCAGAAGGCCAGCGACGCCGGCCGCCTGCGGGTGCTGATGAAGTCCGAAGTATGCGAGATCGGCGAGACTAACGTCGTACTTTCCCAGGGACAGGGGCGTATCGAGCTGCCCAACGACGCGATTATCGTGTGCGCCGGGGGGATACTGCCGACACCGTTCCTTAAGTCCATCGGCATCGAAGTGGAAACAAAATTCGGAACTGCGTGATTTGCCATGCAGCAACATCAGGGTAAACCCAAAGCCATCTTTCTCGCGCTGATGTGGGCGGCGTTGTCGCTGCTCACCACCCTGCCCGCGACGGGTCATGCCGACGCCATGGACGCCGTCGCGGCCGCCACCCGCATCAGGGACTATGACACGGCCGCGCGCCTGCTGCAGCCCCTGGCGGAACGCGGAAACGCCGCCGCCCAGTATCAACTGGCGGCCTTGTACCGCTCCGGACAGGGAGTCGTCAAAGACCACGGCAAGGCCTTTTACTGGCTGAGCAAGGCGGCCCACCAGGACTACGTCAAGGCAGAATACAATCTCGGCGTGATGTATGAAAACGGCTGGGGGACCGAGGTGGACAGGGCGCAGGCACTGGCCTGGTACCGGCGCGCCGCGGCCGCCGGACACCCCATGGCCCGCGCCAAACTGAAGCTTTTGCACGACACTGACCAAGTCATCACCGCCGCGTCCGCAGACGGCGCGCATCCGACGTCCCTGGAGGAGCAGTTGCGCCGCGCGGCGCAAAGGCACGACACTGACCTGCTGCGCGCCGTCCTGTCCCACCACCCGCGTGTCAACGACGCGGACGAGTACGGCACCACAGCGCTGATGGGGGCGGCCCGCGAGGGTGACGGCGAGGTGGTAAGGCTACTGCTGGACCACGGCGCCGACCCCAGCGTGAAAGACCGCTACGGAGACGATGCATTGCTTGCCGCGGTCAACGAGGGGCATGCCGGGGCGGTCACGGCACTGTTGCACGGCGGGGCGGACATCAATGTCAAGGATGCCAACGGCAACACTCCCCTGGTCAACGCCGTTATGCTTAACCACGAGACACTGGTCAAAATACTGCTGTCGCGGGGCGCCAAGGTCGGGATAAAAAACAACAAGGGATGGACCGCCATGAACTTCGCCATGGACCGCAAGCGCAGCGAAATCATCGCCGCGCTCAAGGCCGCCGGCGCCGTTGTTCCACGACATACCGTCAAGAAGACCGTCCCCCTGCAGGCCATCGCGGCCATGGCCGCCGCGGGGACCGGGAATACCATCGCCGCGTACCAGGGCTGGACGGCCTTGATGGTGGCTGCGTGGCGCGACCAGGGCGACGCGGTCGCGGCACTGCTGCGCGCCGGCGCGGACGTAAACGCCGTGGACGTGGACGGGCATACCGCCCTGAGCCGCGCCGCATGGCAGGGTCACACGGACATAGTCAAACAACTCGCGGTGGCGGGGGCCAAGGTCAATGCCCGCCAAGCCAACGGCATGACACCGCTGCTGTGGGCGGCGGAAAACAACCACGCTGAGACCGTCGCCGCCCTGCTGGCGGCGGGGGCGGAGGTGAACGCACGCAACAACGATGGAGAAACGGCCCTGACGGCAAGCCTGGGTCAAAAACACTGGGAGGTGGCGATACGCCTGCTGGCAGCCCGTGCAGACGCCAACGCCGCCACCACCGACGGCACCACGCCGCTGATGCTGGCGGCCATGGGGGGCCCCGCCGGGCTGTTGGAGGTACTGTTGAACCACGGCGCCCATGTAAACGCCACCGACCCGCATAAGCACACCGCGCTGTGGTATGCGGCCGACGCCGGCGGCGCTGAACAGGTCGCGGTACTATTGCGTCATCACGCGGTGCTGGAGACCCGCGACAGCGACGGCATTTCCCCTCTGGCACGGGCCGCGTGGCGCGGCAACACCGCATCGGTGGACGCACTGATCCGCCACGGCGCCGACGTCAACGTCCATACCGACAACGGCAACACCCCGCTGATGCTGGCGGCGGACCAGGGTCATGCCGCCGTCATCAAACGACTGATCGCGGCCAGGGCTGACCTGAATAGACGCAACGCCAACGGCAATACCGCCCTGCTACTGGCGGTGGCCGCGGGTCACAGTGAGACGGTGAATATCCTGCTCGACAACGGTGCCGATCCGGATATTCGCAACGAAAACAGTGAGCAGGCCCGCTCCCTGGCCGCCGCCATGGGCCGCAATGACCTAGTACGGATGATTGAGAGTCACCCCAAGCCGGGAAGAAAGCTGTTCGGTCTGTTCTGACGCCGCCCGGCGCCATGCCTTTCCCAGCGATTCACTCACCCTGCACGGTCACGACCACAGTGCGTGCGCTACCCGCCAGCCGGTGTTCCCAGAGATAAACCCCCTGCCACGTCCCCAGGGCACAGCGCCCGCATCGCACGGGCAGAGTCATCCCGGCGCCGGTGAGCAGTGTGCGGATGTGGGCCGGCATGTCATCGGGGCCCTCCGCATCGTGGGAATACATCGGGTCGCCGTCCGGTACCGTGCGGCTCATGAATTGCTCCATGTCCTGGCGCACCGTGGGATCGGCGTTCTCACATAACATCAATGAGGCGCTGGTATGCTGCACAAAGACATGGCATGTACCGGTCTGTATGCCGGAAGACGCAACCACGCCCCCGACCTGCCCGGTGATATCCCAGGTGCCGCGGCCACGGGTGTTGATGGTGAGGGTATTCTGAACGATCATTGCAGGCGATCACTGCCCATGGCCGGGGACGGTCTCACGCCGCACGGCCCGGCGAGTGCGCCTCCATCCGGTGCTGGGCGCACTGCAATACCTCAATCCCGGCGCCCGGACGATGGGCGTTTTCACTCAGAAAACGGCGCCATGTCCGCGCACCCGGCATGGCGTGGTAAAGGTTGAGCAGATGCCGGCTGATGCTGTTAAGGCGCGCGCCACCAGCCAGTTCCATCTCGATGTAGGGGAGCATGGCGCTCAACACCGCATCACGGCTGCGCACCGGGTGGGTTTCACCGTAAAACAACCGGTCTGCGCCGGCGAGCATGTACGGGTCGTCGTAGACGGCGCGGCCGATCATCACGCCATCAACGGTATGCATCACATCTGCGCCCTGCCGCAGCGTGGTAATTCCGCCGTTGAGAATGATTTCCAACGTCGGGAAGTCCTCTTTGAGACGCGCCACGCGGTCATGGTGCAGCGGCGGGACTTCACGGTTCTCCCGTGGGCTGAGGCCCTTGAGCCATGCCTTGCGTGCATGCACGATGAAGGTACGGCAGCCGGCATCGGCAACACGCGCGACAAACTCACGCAGCACGCCGTAGCTGTCATGGTCATCAACACCGAGGCGGGTTTTGACCGTAATCGGCACCGCTACCGCCCTGGTCATGGCGGCAACACACTCCGCCACCCGCGCCGGTTCAAGCATCAGGCACGCCCCGAAACGCCCCGCCTGCACCCGCTCGCTGGGACACCCGATGTTCAAATTGATTTCATCATAACCCCTGTCCACGGCCATGCGGGCGCATGTCGCCAGGGCGAGCGGGTCGTCGCCGCCGAGTTGCAGCGCCACGGGATGTTCATCATCATGAAAACGCAGCAGGGCGGCGTGATCACCGTGGATCAGGGCCTGGGACGTGACCATCTCGGTATAGAGATAGACATGCCGGGAGATCAGGCGCAGCAGGAAACGGAAGTGTCTGTCGGTGTGCTCCATCATGGGGGCGACACACAGCCTGCGCGGAGACGGAGGGGTGGTGACTGGCATACGGGGCGATTCTTATGACTTGATCATGGAAAGGCCTATTTTATTCGTCGCGGCGTGCCGAGTCATCCCGCGTCATCAGAATATATGGGGGTTAAGGGTGATTTTCACCATCGGGCGGCTTTTACTACAGTGACGCCGACCACGGCGCGAAGCGCCATTCCCATGAGCGATGAAGTCGGGACAATGCAGGACCTGGCGGCCTATGCCATGCCGCTGGAGCTGTGGCGGCCGGAGAACCCTATCAAGACCACCAAACTTCAGGCACTGCTGGCCGCCAACGCCGCACTGGTTGCGGTTGCCGTGCTCAACGGCGGTACGGCGGAAAAAAATGCGCTGTTGTTCGTATGCGGTTTTCTATACTGCGGGGTATGGACCCTACCCATCGCACGCATGGTCCTCAGTCAGCAGGCATGGAAGGTCAAAATACATGAGATAAGCGCCCGCCACCCTGGCGATCCATGCTTTTCGGTGCTCGATACCGGGCGGCCGAACAGCGGGTCCCACGCTGGTTGCGCACCGTGGGCGGTGTACCGTCCAGATACCGTCTGGTGGCAAGCCCTGTCCTTCTCTGTTCAGGCTGGCTCATCGCCTTGGCGGCGCTGGCTAGCCCCTGAGCGACAGGACCGTCACCCAGCCCAGAGGACGCTTGGATTTGCACTTGGCGTGCCGTTAACTAAAATAGCTACACATCAGCAATACAAATGGTGGAAACCCATGGAAAACACACCAGTAGATAAAACCCTTGAGATCCCCAAATGGGACGTGGCACTGGAGGCCCTGGTCACGGAAGAATACAACTCCATCAGACGTCCCCTCGGCCTGGCCGATTTCCGGCGCCTGGGTCAAACCCACGGCATCCGCTTCCATGACATCATGGCGACGGTTTATCAGTTGGAACGCCACGAAAAATGGCGCCATCAGGGCTTGGACGGCGATCAGCCGGCATCCGAGGCGTCCCTGGAGGGGCTCTATGTACATGAACGTCTGGACGAGGACACCGCGGAGAAGTATGCGGTGACATGGGCGCCCAGGCGCTGACCCGTGGCGGGGGAAACGCGCGCCGTCGCCGGTGTGCGGCACGATTGTGCATTCAGCGTGCCACAACACCGTGGCCGGGTACGGCCCTCAAAAGACCGCTGCCACCGGACTCAAGTCACCGCGCCGTCAGCCGACATTGTTTTTGGTGTCAAGAACTGGCTCTGCCCATCACGGCCATGTCAGATCTTATAGACATCACATGCGAGAAGGACGCCCGGCGCACACTGTGTGAGCGATCGCCGGACCAGGGAACAACCAACTAATAATGACAATATGAACGTCGAAATCATCAATCCATTTCTGGAATCCATGAAAAACATCCTCGCCACCATGGCGATGATGGACATCACGGCGGATAAACCCAGCATCAAGAAAGACAGCACCGCCCGCGGCGACGTGACCGGTGTCATCGGCATGACAAGCCCCCAGGCCAAAGGCTCATTGGCCATCACGTTTACGGAATCTGTGCTCATAGAAATCTGCAAACGCATGCTTGGTGAGGAACTCACAACCATGGATGACACGGCCACTGACCTGGCCGGAGAGATTACCAACATGGTCTCGGGCGGCGCGAAGCGACTGCTCGGAGAAAAGGGTTATATGTTCGAAATGGCCATCCCCGCCGTCATTTCCGGCAAAGGCCATGTAGTCCACCACAATTCCAAGGGTCCCAAGATACTCATCCCCTTCACCTCCGATTACGGAAATCTGTTCATCGAAGTCTGCTTCGACAGCTGACCCTGTCCCACGGGCACCCCGCCCCACTCAGGCACTCGATTCGAAACCCGGCACGCGAAACCGTTGGATGTATACGTCTAACAGGATGTTGAAAAAGTCCCTCCCGGGTGTTTTTCAACACCCTGCTAACGTCTAAAAAACAGCCACAGCAACAGGCTGACTACCACGCTGATTATGATGGAGGTGGTGACGGGAAAGTAAAAATGGAATCCGTCCCGCTGGATGGCGATATCCCCCGGCAGCCGGCCCAGGCCCAGCTTGATGATCACCGGCCACAACAGACCCACCAACACCAGCAGAATACCGATGAGGATCAGAATACGTGACACTGATGCCATCCCCCGTTGCGTGACAAACAAGATGCGCCGTAGAACAGCCCCGCCAAGCGTCAGGTCACGGTACGTACGCCGCCGGTCGTACCGAGAATCAAGACATCCGCCGCACGCAGCGCGAACAATCCATTGGTCACGACGCCGGCGATATTGTTCAGATCGGCCTCCATGGCGGCCGCATCGAGGATTTTCAGGTCGTGCACATCAAGAATGACGTTTCCATTGTCGGTGACGTAACCTTCCCGCCATACAGGGCGCCCGCCGCGTTTGCTCAGCTGTCGCGCCACATAACTACGCGCCATGGGAATGACCTCCACCGGCAGGGGAAACCGGCCCAGCACGTCCACCAGCTTGGATTCATCCGCGATGCACACGAATTTGGCGCTGGCCGCGGCCACGATCTTCTCGCGCGTCAGCGCACCACCCCCGCCCTTGATCAGCTGCAAGTATTGGTTGGCCTCATCCGCGCCATCCACATACAGGGGCAGACTGCCGCAGGCGTTGAGATCCAGCACCGCGATACCATGCCCGGCCAGACGCTTGGCGCTGGCGTCGGAGCTGGCCACCGCGCCGTCGATCTTGCCTTTCAGCCGGGCCAGGCCATCGATAAAATGGTTGGCCGTGGAGCCGGTACCCACGCCGACAATCATGCCGGCCTGTACATGCTCCAAGGCCGCCTCGGCGGCGCGCCTCTTTTGTTCATCTGCGGACATCGGTGTGTCTCCCTGCGGGTAATCTGTTGCCCAGATGATACCCGCGCACCGCGCGGTATAAAAGAGCCCGCTGCGCACCACCGCCGCTGCAGCCGACCCGGATTCTCATGTGATGCGCGGGCGATGCGGGACAGGGCCGGCCCCTCTCGACTATAATCTTTCAACTCAGTCGAGCCATTCCTCCGTACGGAACCGCTGATCACCATGCCAAAACGATATATCGAAAAGATACTCAAGGCGCGCGTCTATGACGTCGCCCGGGAGACCCCGCTGGACCCCGCACCCAACCTGTCGCGCCGCCTGGGAAACCGGGTGCTGCTCAAGCGCGAGGACATGCAGCCGGTGTTCTCATTCAAGCTGCGCGGGGCGTACAACAAGATGATAAATCTGCCTGATGACAAGCGCCGCGCCGGCGTCATCGCCGCCTCCGCCGGCAATCACGCCCAGGGCGTGGCGCTGGCGGCCCAGCGCCTGGGAATCAAGGCGCTCATTGTCATGCCGACCACCACACCGCCCATCAAGATCGAAGCGGTCAAAAACCTTGGGGGCAAAACCATCGTCCATGGTGATACTTATGACGAGGCTTACGCCCATGCGTTGAAAATCGCGGAAGAGCGCGATTTGGCGTTTATACACCCTTACGACGACCCCGACGTTATCGCCGGACAGGGCACCGTGGGCATGGAGATCCTGCATCAACACACCGGCGAACTCCATGCCATCTTCGTCCCCGTGGGCGGTGGGGGACTCATTGCCGGCGTCTCCGCCTACGTGAAATACCTGTATCCGGGGATCAAGGTCATCGGGGTCGAACCCGACGAGGCCCCGAGCCTATATCAGGCCCTGGAAAAAGGCCGCCGCATCAGGCTGCCGCAGGTGGGGATCTTTACCGACGGTGCGGCGGTGCGGCAGGTGGGCAGGGAGCCGTTTCGCATAGCGCGTCAGTGCGTGGATGAAGTGATCGTGGTCAGCACCGACGCCATCTGCGCCGCCATAAAAGACATCTTTGATGACACGCGCTCCATCGCTGAACCCGCGGGTGCACTGGCCGTGGCTGGGATGAAAAAATACGTGGAACGGACGGGCATTCAAGGCCAGGATCTGGTAGCCATCGAGAGCGGCGCCAATATGAATTTCGACCGTCTACGCCATGTATCCGAGCGCGCCGAACTGGGCGAGCGCCGCGAGATGCTGGTGGTGGTTACCATACCGGAGCGGCCCGGCAGCTTCAGGGATTTCTGCCAGGCCATCGGTCACCGCAATATCACCGAGTTCAACTACCGCATGGCCGATGCCAGTGACGCCCACGTATTCGCGGGGATTCAACTCAATCACGGCGATGACGAACGGCTGACCATCCTGAGACAGCTGCAGGAAGGGGGCTATGCAGTCATTGATCTGACCGATAACGAGATGGCCAAGCTGCACATCCGCCACATGGTGGGCGGCCACGCCCCGCGCATCGACAATGAGAAGATCTACCGCTTTGAGTTCCCCGAGCGCCCCGGGGCACTGCTGAGATTTCTCACCCGCATGGGCCAGCGCTGGAACATCAGCATGTTCCATTATCGGAACCACGGGGATGCTTACGGGCGGGTATTGGTGGGAGTCCAGGTGCCATCGGGCAATCACGGCCAGTTCCAGGACTTTTTGAAAGACCTGGGATATGCCTTTCAGGACGAGTCGGCCAATCTGGCGTATACCCTGTTTTTAAGCTGATGGGGGCGCCGAAAAGCATCCCCTGAAAAAGCAAAAGGCCTGTTTTCACAGGCCTTTTGCTTTTAGCAGGTTGGAGATCTCTCGAACCTGCTGTCCTTCCGTCCCGATTACTTCTTGGGAGCGACTTTCTTCTTAGCTGCAGACTTCTTCTTCGTAGAAGACTTCTTCTTCGCAGTTTTCTTCTTTGCGGAAGACTTCTTCTTCGGAGCAGCCTTCTTCTTAGCAGCTGCCTTTTTCTTCGTGGTTGACTTCTTCTTTGTTGCCATAGACTAATCCTCCAAGGTGTTGTCCGCGAATAAGTATAAACATCTTTCAACATAATGCTAGTATTAATTGCAACTTTTTTACTAGCGTTGGACTGTGTATCGGCACCCGGATATCGTACTTTAATATCTTAAGCGATGGTCATAGGCGAAAATTTTCCTCTCTCAAAGCATGATTCGCGGTCCATCAAACACGCAATGATCGCATCACGCGCGCGATATGATGCGCCGTCAGACACCGCACAACGCGAACTCAGGCAGAGAAAAATCGACGGATGACGCGCTGATTCAGCGCTCACACGACTATCAAAACCGCGGTTGCACCTACTCCATATCCAGGATAAAACGCCATTCAGCCGCGCTCACGGGCATGACTGAAAGGCGATTACCCCTGCGCAACAGCGCCATGGATGCCAGCTCCGGAGCCTGTTTGAGCTCTGAGAGCGTTATCAAACGCCTCATGGCGCGCTTATAGCGTATGTCCACCATATACCAGCGGGGATTGTCAGACCTGCTTTTTGGGTCGTAGTGTTCCTCATCGGGATCGAAGGCCGTGACATCCGGATAGGCGCGTTTGACGATCTCCATGATGCCGACGATGCCCGGGTGCGCGCAGCTCGAGTGGTAGAAGAACGCCTGGTCACCGGGGCTCATGTCCCGCATGAAATTGCGTGCCTGGTAATTGCGAACCCCGTCCCACGCGGCGGTCCTGTCCCGTGCATTTTTCAGGTCCTCGAGGCTGAACGCATCCGGTTCGGATTTCATCAGCCAATACTTCATGGGACCCTCCGGGGCGGACAATAGATGCGCTCCTCGGTAACGATGGCGTCCAGCGGGACATCCCACGGATACGGGTGCAGCGAATTGACCTTCTGAAAATCATAGGCGACCCCCACCAGCCGCGGCCGCTGCCACGCCCGGCGCCGGTTGAGAAACGCCAGTGTGCTGTCGTAAAACCCCCCGCCCATACCGATCCGATTGCCCGCTGTATCGAACGCCACCAGCGGGACCACGATCAGATCCAGGGATCGGGCATGGACCATGTGCCGCGGCGACAGGTCCGGTTCCGGAATACCGAAGCGGTTGACGGTGAGTCTGGCCCCATCCTGGACAAACGCGAACCACAGGCGCCGGGTCCTGATGCGGTAAAGTCTGGGCAGATAACAGTCCTTGCCCATGTCCCAGGCACGGCGCATCAAGGCGAAGGTCTCCACCTCGCCGTCATTGGCATAGTAGAAGGCGATACGTCTGCTGTTGCGGAACAGGTGGGTGGCGGTCAACAGCATGGCGATGTCGTGGGACGCCTCGACACGCGCCCGTTCGGATATCCCCCGGCGCCGCTCGCGCATGGTCTTGCGCAGGTTATTACGGGATGCCGACTGTACCAAGGCGATGCCTGGGCGAGGAGGGAAAAGCTGAGTGGATGAGGCTCGGAAAGGGGCATCCTCCGCGAGCGCCGGCGTGAACCTTCGACCTTGAACCAACTGGCTCAAGTGGGGACATGGGCGAT
>CAYXAX010000046.1:0-225 GCA_964463055.1 uncultured Gammaproteobacteria bacterium
GGGTGGGCTCGCCCATCAAGAAAATGCCCGCGTTTTATGAGACCACCTGCCCCAAATGCGGCGGCACGGCGCGGCGCGAGACCGATACCTTCGACACCTTCTTCGAGTCATCGTGGTATTACGCACGCTACGCCAGTTACGACAACCGCGATGCCATGCTCGACGCGCGCGCCGACTACTGGCTGCCGGTGGACCAATATGTGGGCGGCATCGAACACGCTATCC
>CAYXAX010000046.1:235-15700 GCA_964463055.1 uncultured Gammaproteobacteria bacterium
TGTACGCGCGCTTCTTTCACAAGCTGATGCGCGACGCCGGCCTGGTGCACTGCGACGAGCCGTTCACGCACCTGCTGACCCAGGGTATGGTGCTCAAGGACGGTTCCAAGATGTCCAAATCCAAGGGCAATACCGTGGACCCCCAGCAGCTGATCGAGCGCTACGGCGCCGACACGGTGCGCCTGTTCACCATGTTCGCCGCGCCGCCTGAGCAGTCTCTGGAGTGGTCCGATGAGGCGGTGGCCGGCGCCTATCGGTTTTTGAAACGCCTGTGGGCCCTGGGCGCCCGCAGCGAGTACGACGTCCCGGCCTTGGATACCCAGGCGAAGCGCCAGGCGTTTCTCGGCGGCTTCGATTGGTCGACCCTCAACGCGGCCCAGCGCGGCGCGCGCAGCGAGATTCACACCATCCTGGAACAGGCCAACCGCGACGTGCACAAGTATCAGTTCAACACCGTGGTCGCCGCCGCCATGAAACTCGCCAACCTGCTGGGTCAGATACCCGGCGCGAACGGCGCGGAACGCGGCGACGCCGGCGACCGGGCGATCTACATCGAGGGTGTGGACGTGCTGGTACGGCTGCTGGCGCCGGTCACCCCGCACGTCAGCCACGCCCTGTGGGACCGGGTCAAGATCGCCGCCGCCGCGACGGTGATCGACGCCCCTTGGCCCATGCCCGAACCCGCGGCCATGGTCAGGGATGCGGTGGAGATGGCGGTGCAGGTCAACGGCAAATTACGCAGCCGCATTCACGTGCCGACCCAGGCTGACCGGGCGTCCATCGAGGCCGCCGCCCTGGGGGATGAAAACGTGCAGCGCTTTGTCGCCGGCAAGGACGTGAAAAAGATTATCGTCGTCCCCGGCAGGCTCATCAATGTGGTGGTGTGATGATCGTGCAACTTAATCCACGCCATCGCCGCTGGCGGGGCCTGTGCGCCGGGCTGCTGGTGGTGCTGGCGGGCGCATTGACGGCATGCGGGTTTCACCTGCGCGGCTCGGGTGATACCACCGCGCTCAATGTTGACGGCTTGTACATCAGCCAGGGCCGCGCCTCGGGTGCGCTGGTGACGGCGTTGGACCGCGCGCTGCGCTCGGCGGGCGCAACCCTGGTGGACGCCAGGGGTACGGCCAAGGTCGTGCTCGAGCTCAAGGACGAACGGCGCGACAGGCGCGTCCTGTCCGTGGGGTCGGGGGGCAAGGTGCAGCAGTACGATCTGACTTACGCCATTACCTTTGCCGCCGCGGACGCCGCCGGCCATGTGCTGGCCGAGCCGCAGACCGTGAGTCTGCAGCGCAACATTACCTATAACGAATCCGATGTCCTGGCCAAAGGCAACGAGGAGGATCGACTGTACGGTGATATGCGCCGCGACGCCATCCGTCAGCTCATGCAGCGCCTGAACAGCGCACTGTCGAAGCAATGAAGATCCGCGCGGAACAAATCAGCGAGCACCTGCGCAAAGGCCTGGCGCCCATGTACATGGTCTACGGCGATGAGCCGCTGCTGGTGCAGGAGACCTGTGATGCCGTGCGCGCGGCGGCGCGGGGACAGGGTTACGACGAGCGTGTGGTGATGGACGTCGACCCCGGGTTCGACTGGGAGGCCCTGCGCCACCTCTCGGACAATCTGTCCCTGTTCACCCAGCGCCGCCTGGTGGACCTGCGCCTGCCCGGCGGCAAGCCCGGTCAGGCGGGCGCCAAGGTGCTGGCCGAACTCGCTGCCCGTCCCCCACAGGACACACTGCTGCTGGTAAGCAGCGGCCGGCTTGAGAAGTCCGCGTACACCAGCCAGTGGTTCAAGGCCGTGGAACGGCACGGCGTCACCGTCCAGCTGTGGCCGGTGACCCTGGATCGCCTGCCTGGCTGGATCGCCGCGCGCATGCGCGCCAAGAGCATGCGCGCAGACCCCGCGACCGCGTCCCTCATCGCGGCCTATACCGAGGGCAACCTGTTGGCCGCCGTCCAGGAGATTGAAAAACTCCATTTGCTCTACGGCGGCGATTCCATCAACGCCGAACAAGCCGCCGCCGCGGTGACCGAGAGCGCACGCTTCAATATCTATGACCTGGGTGAGGCGGCCCTGGCGGGGGATGTGGCGCGGGTCGTGCGTATCGTCAACGCCCTGCGCGGCGAGGGGGTGGCGCCGCCCCTGGTGCTGTGGGCCCTGGTCCAGGAGGCGCGTACCTTCTATCTGATGTCGTGGCAGCTCGCCGGGGGGGCGAATATGGAGCAGGTCCTGGCCACCCAGCGCATCAGTCGGGACAAGCGCGCGGCCATGGCCAGGCAGGCCCTGAAACGCTATCCCGCGGCCCGCTGGCAGGGACTTTTGCAGCGCGCCGCCCACGTGGAACGGGTGATCAAGGGCCAGCGGGCGGGCAGTGTCTGGGGTGAACTGCTACAATTGGGAACGGCCCTGGCGGGGGCGGAATCCGTGACGCCCGCCGCCGCCGTGCGTTAGATCCGGCGGCCCCGAAACATATCGCGGATATACGGTGATCACCATGTCACAACCGGTACAGACCATCACGCATCAGGACATCAAGGCTTACATGACGGCCTGCGGGCAGCGCGCCCGACAGGCGGCGAAGGTCATCGCCCAGGCCGACACGGGACAGAAAAACGAGGCCTTGTCGGCCATGGCCGATGCGGTGGCGGCGCGCAGTGCGGAACTGCTCAAGGCCAATCAGCGCGATCTGGAGGCGGGCCGTCAGCAGGGGCTGGACGAGGCGTTGCTGGACCGGCTCACCTTGAACGAGGCGCGCATCCACGCCATGGCCGATGGCCTGCGTCAGGTGGCGGCGCTGGCGGACCCCATCGGCGCGGTGTCGGATTTGAACTACCGTCCGTCGGGGATCCAGGTGGGGCGCATGCGCGTACCCCTGGGAGTCATCGGCATCATTTATGAATCGCGGCCCAATGTCACCGCTGACGCCGCCGCGTTGTGCCTGAAGTCGGGCAATGCCGCCATCCTGCGCGGCGGCTCCGAGGCGCTGCACTCCAACCAGGCCGTGGCCGCCTGCATACGCGCGGGCCTGCAGCAGGCCGGACTGCCCGATGCGGCGGTGCAGGTCATCGAGGTGACGGAGCGCACCGCCGTGGACGAACTGCTGCGCATGAATGCCTATGTGGACGTTATCGTCCCGCGCGGCGGCAAGGGCCTCATCGAACACGTCAGCAAGACCTCGCTCATCCCGGTCATCAAGCACCTGCACGGCATCTGCCATGTGTACATCGACGACCGCGCGGACATCGCCAAGGCCATCGGCGTTGCCTTCAACGCCAAGACCCAGCGCTACGGCACCTGCAATACCATGGAGACGCTGCTGGTGGCCCGGGCTATCGCGCCCCAGGTGCTGCCGCCCCTTGCCAGGATGTACGGGGACGAGGGCGTGGAGCTGCGCGGCTGCGCAGAGACGGCGGCGCTGTTGGAGCACGTGACACCGGCCGCGGAGGAGGATTGGCACACCGAATACCTGGCGCCGATCCTGTCCGTTCGCGTGGTGTCCGGACTGGATGAAGCCATCGCCCATATCGAGCGCTACGGTTCCGCCCACACCGACGCCATCGTCACCGAGGACCTGTCCCGCGCGCGCCGCTTCCTGCGCGAGGTGGACTCCAGCTCGGTGCTGGTCAACGCCTCGACCCGCTTCGCCGACGGCTATGAGTACGGTCTCGGGGCGGAGATCGGCATCAGCACCGACAAGCTCCATGCCCGCGGACCGGTGGGCCTGGAGGGCCTGACATCATTGAAATACATTGTGATTGGTGACGGTCATATCCGGACATGACGCTCTGCGCCGCCGCCGCGGCGTTCATATTAACGCAATGGGCTCGCGCGGCCCCACGGCGAAGTATGCGCTCGCCCCCTGGCGGATATGATCGGGGTATTCGGCGGCACATTCGATCCCATTCACTTCGGTCACCTGCGTACCGCACTGGAGGTCTATCAGGCACTCGGGCTCAGCGAGGTGCGCCTCATCCCGTGCCGGCAGCCGCCGCACCGTGATATGCCTCAAGCCAGCGCGGCACAGCGCCTGGCCATGTTGAACAGCGCCGTGCGCGGACAGCCCGGACTGGTGGTGGACGAGCGCGAGCTGTGCCGCGACGGGCCGTCCTACACAGTGTTGACCCTGCGCGAATTAAGAGAGGCGTTTCCCGATAGCCCGCTGTGCATGATCATCGGTACGGATGCATTTGCCGGTCTGGATACGTGGTGGCAGTGGCGCGAGATCCTGGCGCTCAGTCACATCGTCATCGTCGAGCGGCGCGGTGCGGTGGCGGCCACCGGCGAACTCGCTGAGATACTGACTGAGCGGCGTGCCGCCACAGCCGCGGAATTGGCGGCGCACACCGCCGGGCGCATCATCACCCAGCGCGTCACGCCCCTGGAAATCTCGGCCACCGGTATCCGCGATATGATCGGGCGGGGCCTCAGCCCCCGATATCTTTTACCCAACAGCGCCCTGGCGATCATCGAGGACCAGGCCATATACAAGACGACAACCTGAAGGAGACATAGAGCTAATCCATGCCGGTACAGAAGTTATTGAACACCGTTATCGACGCTATCGAAGACCTCAAGGGCCAGAGCCTGAAGACGCTGGACGTGCGCGGCTTGACCACCATTACCGATTACATGGTGATCGTCAGCGGCACCTCGGGCCGTCATGTGAAGTCCATCGCCAACAACGTCATCGAGCGCGCCGCGGGGATCGGCGTGAAGCCCCTGGGTGTCGAGGGCACGGAACAGGGTGAATGGATACTCATCGACCTGGGAGATGTGGTGGTGCATGTGATGCAGCCCGCCGTGCGCGATTTCTACCAATTGGAACGGCTGTGGGAAATGGGGGAGCAGGTCACTGACGCCAGAATGCAGAGACAAGAATAACAGGCATGAAAGGGTCTCAGGCCGCAGCGCGCAGGCCACAGGTCATGGAACGGTGCTGTTCAGCAGCATCACACGACACGCCGCCGTAAACCGATATGCGCATTCATCTGATTGCCGTGGGGCGCAAATCGCCGCAGTGGGTTGATGAGGGTTACCGGGCCTTTGCCAAGCGTCTGCCCCCCGAATGTGCCCTGGAGCTGATCGAGGTGGACACGCCCAAGCGCCGCAAGAGCGGCGGTGTGGAGCGGCTTATGGAGCAGGAGTGTGATGAGCTGCGCGCCGCCGTTCCCCGCGGCGCGCATGTCGTGGCCATGGACGAGGGCGGGCGGACGTGGAACACCCGCCAGTTGGCGGACAAACTTCAGGACTGGATGCACGGCGGGCGGGACATCGCGCTGCTGGTGGGCGGTCCCGACGGGCTGTCACCGGCATGCCGGGATGACGCCCATGAGCGCTGGTCGCTGTCGCCGCTGACACTGCCGCACATGCTGTGCCGGGTGATCATCGCGGAGCAGTTGTACCGTGCCTGGAGTGTGCTGCACGGCCATCCCTATCATCGCGGTGAGTAATGGAAACAGCGGCCGACACGCACATGTTGATGAGCGATGAGGTGCGGATCTACCTGGCCTCGTCGTCGCCGCGGCGGCGTGAACTCCTGGACCAGATCGGCGTGCGCTATCATGTCCTGCCCGTGGCGGCGGACGAGCGCCGCCATGCCGGCGAGTCGCCGCGGGACTATGTGCTGCGCATGGCGCAGAGCAAGGCGCGCCTGGCCGCCGCAGACCCCGGTCGTGTTTTGGATCTGCCGGTGCTGGCCGCCGATACCGTGGTGGTGATCGATGGGCATGTATTGGGCAAGCCCGCCAATCGTGACGATGCCACGGCCATGCTGGCGCGCCTGTCGGGGCGCACCCATGAGGTGCTGACCGCGGTGGCGGTGATGCACCGCACGGAGGGGGTGCGCATCTGCACCAGCCAGGTGGCATTTCGCCTCATCGACCCGCGGGAGGCGGCTGCCTACTGGGCGACGGGTGAACCGCAGGACAAGGCCGGCGCCTACGCCATACAGGGACGCGGGGCGGTGTTCGTGGCCCGCCTCGAGGGCAGCTACTCGGGGGTCGTGGGACTGCCGCTGTTTGAGACCGCGCAGCTGCTGCGCGAGCATGATGTCAGCTGTCACTATGGCGCCGGGTTATCCGCTGCCGATAACGATTGAAGGTGTGTAGCGGAACATGAGTGAAGAGATTCTTATCAACGTTACACCGCGCGAGACGCGGGTCGCCATTGTGGAAAACGGTGTCCTGCAGGAGGTGTTTATCGAGCGCGCCAACAAACGCGGTCTGGTGGGCAATATCTACAAGGGCCGGGTGTCGCGCATCCTGCCAGGTATGCAGGCCGCGTTTATCAACATCGGCCTGACGCGCACGGCGTTTCTGCATGCCTCGAATATCATTACCGCCAACGGCGACGATGTCGCCTACGAGGACAAGCGCGCCCACGATGACATCACCCAATTACTCAAGGATGATCAGGAGGTGCTGGTTCAGGTCATCAAGGACCCGCTGGGTTCCAAGGGCGCACGGCTGACCATGCACATCACCGTGCCGTCGCGCTACCTGGTGTACATGCCCGGCCTCAATACCGTGGGTGTTTCCCAGCGCATCGAGGATGAGGCTGAACGCCAGCGCCTCAAGGACATCATGGTGGGGATATCCCAGGATCATGCCGGCGGCTACATCGTCAGGACCGCCGCCGAGGGCGCCACCGAGGACGCGTTGCTGGCGGACACCCGATTTCTGCACAAGCTGTGGGAGGACATACATCAGCGCGAGGGTGTTACGCAGGCGGGAGAGATTGTGTACGAGGACCTGCCGCTGCCCATGCGCATCATGCGCGACCTGGTCAATACGGACGTGGAGAAGGTGCGCATCGATTCATGGGAGAGTTATCAGCGCGTGGTGGATTTCACCGCCAAGTTCGCGCCCCACATGATGCCGCGCATCGAGCACTATGCCGGCGAACGTCCGTGCTTTGACTTGTACTCCGTGGAAGACGAATTGAAGAAGGCGCTGGAACGCAAGGTCCAGCTCAAGTCCGGGGGCTATCTGATCATTGATCAGACCGAGGCCATGACCACCATCGACGTCAACACCGGCGCGTTCGTCGGTCACCGTAACCTCGAGGAGACCATTTTCAAGACCAATCTGGAGGCCGCCCAGGCTATCACGCGCCAATTGCGACTGCGCAATCTGGGGGGGATCATCATCCTCGACTTCATCGACATGCTCGAGGAGGAGCACAAGCGCCAGGTGATGCGCGCCCTGGAAAAGGCCTTGGAGCGTGACCGGGCCAAGACCTACGTGACCTCGGTCTCCGAGCTGGGGTTGGTGCAGATGACACGCAAGCGTACCCGCGAGAGTCTTGAACACTTGCTGTGCGAGCCGTGCCCGACCTGTGGCGGGCGCGGCACGGTCAAGACGCCGGTGACGGTATGTTATGAGATTTTCAGGGAGATCGTGCGCGAGGCGCGTCAGTTCGACTCGCAGAAGCTCCTCGTCCTGGCCTCACAGGAAGTGGTGGACCTGATATTGGACGAGGAGTCGGCGAGCATCGCGGAACTCGAGGAGTTCATCGGCAAACCCATTCGTTTCCAGGTGGAATCGCAGTACACCCAGGAGCAGTTCGACATCGTCCTGATGTGATAGCGGCGGTCCTTGTCTGATTCGATGGCTGCGGCAGGGGCGTGGACATTATAGGAAGTTTGTAGCCCCTTGGTTGCAAGGGCGGTAGCAATCCGTATTACCCTGGGATTTACGTCAATACGATCAGTCAGCATGTTTAAATCAATTCTCAGGCGCCTCCTGTTTCTGCTCTGGTCCCTGTTCGCCTGGCTGACGATCTTCACGGCCGTGCTGCTGGTGGCCCTGCGCCTGATGCTGCCCATGGCGGGGCAGTATAAGAATCAGATTGTTCAGGCGGTGAGTCGGGCCCTGGAACGCCCCATTCACGTCGCCGCGCTGGAACCCGAGTGGCGCGGGCTGGGCCCGGTCATCGTGTTTAAAGATTTGCAGCTGATGGACAAGAGCGGGACGCGACCCATGCTGCGCTTCGCGCAGGCGCGTGTGGGCATTGATCTGGTGCGATCACTGTTGCACTGGCGCGTCGAAGACAGTTATCTCAGCGTGACCGGCGTGGACATCGTCGTGGTGCGCCACGCGGACGGCAAGTGGGGGGTCGAGGGCTTCGGGGCCATGAAGACCGGTGGCGATGCGGGACAACAGAACCGCGACATGGTGCAGCAGTGGCTGGAGGCCCAGCGGCGCATCCGCATCCTCGACAGCGATATCTATTGGCGCGACGACCGGCCGCCCGGCAGGCACATGCACTTCGCCCAAGTGGACCTGGAATTGCGCAATGACTCTCCCGTTCACCACATATTGTCCGGCTCCGTGGTGTTGCCCCGTTCCCTGGGTCATACCTTGAACATGGTGGTGTCGTTTCACGGACCGCTGCTTGAGACCGGACGATGGAAGGGCCGCGCATACGTGGACGGGTCGGGGTTGAGTATGGCGCAGTTGTTGGGGGAACGACGCTTCGGCGGTATTGCCGTCAACGACGGACTGCTAGACATACGCGCGTGGGGACAGGTCGCCGGCGGCAGACTGAAGGGCCTGGAAGGCGAGCTGCAGGTGCAGGGCATGGACTTGGTGTCGACCGCGCCGGCGTCCGTCGCCGGGTCCTCGCCGGCTGCCGCCGCGCACACCATGCACCTTACCGGCGCTGCCGGGCGTTTCGACTGGCGCCGCATCGATCACGGCTGGATTGTGGATGCCGATAAATTCTGGATGGCCAAAAACAACGAGGTCAGCCCGCAGACCCAGTTCAGAGTGTATGCCCAACACCAAGACGATGATGTCGATGTGGAGATGCAGATCGGGTATCTGCGCCTGCAGGATGTGAAGGACTTCCTCGATCTGAGCGACCAGGTCCCGCCCGCGGTGCGCGAAGCGGCGGACACCGCCGGTCCGCGCGGCGAACTTTATCACACATACATCCACCTCCAGCGGCGTCACGGCGCGCCCATGCAGCCCTATCTGTACACCCAGTTTGTGGATCTGGGTATGAACGCACCGTGGCACGGTGTGCCCGCGGTCACGGGACTCGATGGTGTTATCCAGGGGACGCCCGAGGCGGGCGAGGTGGAATTGAACAGTCAGACGGTCGCGCTGCCCAAGGGATCGATATTCCGTGACACCTTGAGCTTCGAACAAGTGGATGGCCGCGTTGCGTGGCGGCGAAGCGATGCGGGGTGGCGTGTCAGCAGCGAACAGCTCAATTTACGCAATTCCGACATCGCGCTGCGCACGCGCTTCTTGGTGAAGGGCGGCGATGGGCGCCAGCGTCCCTTCGTCGATGCGGTGGCCGACTTTTCCGGCGGCGATATCGCCCATGTCGCGCGCTATCTGCCGGCGGGCAAGATGCGGCCGCATACCGTGGCGTGGCTGGACCGGGCGCTGGTCAATGGCAAGGTCACCAGCGGCGCTCTGCTGCTGCACGGTAACTTGTCCGACTTTCCCTTTGATCACAACGACGGTGAGTTCCAGGCGCGTTTCAACGTGGAGAACGGCATCCTGGATTTTGCCAAGAACTGGCCGCGTATCGAGGATATTCAGACGGAAGTGGTTTTCGACGGCAGGGGGATGTCGCTTGAGGCCTCCCAGGGTAAGATGCTCGGCTCGAACATCACGCAGGCCACGGTGCGCATCGCCGATATGACCGCCAAACCCGCCCTGTTGACCATCGACGGGCTTGCGGCCGGGCCGACCCGCGACGGCCTGAGTCTGTTGACCGAGACGCCGCTGAAAAAGAAGATCGGCAAATACCTGGCTGGCGCCAAGGCGGCCGGCGCCAGCCGCTTGTCCCTGTCGTTGCGGATACCCCTGAGCCCATCGCCGATCGATCAGGTTGCCGGTAAGTTCTGGTTCAATGACAGTAAGCTGGCGTTTCCGGGAAAGATCGAACTGACCGGGATCAACGGTGAATTGAGTTTCAGCAACAAGGGCCTGCAGGCGGAGGGTATCAAGGCCCGCATGCTCGGCTATCCGGCGACCATCTCGGCTGGCACCATGGACGGCGCGGGCGGTCATGGGATTTATTTCGCCGGCAGCGGCCGCACAGACGCGCAACACATCAGGGGACTCAAGTTTGTCGACCTCCCGTTTCTGAGTCACGTGGCGGGCAGCACCCTGTGGCATGGACGTCTGCGCATCGCTAAGCCCCCGGACGATAAGGTCCGGGCGTCATTGCAGATTGATACCAATCTGCAGGGGATGAGCGTCGATCTGCCGGCCCCCCTGGGCAAGGCGAAACAGGGCAAGGTGCTGTTGACGCTCACCGTCGATGGTGTGGGCGAGCCTGCACCGCAGATAACATTCCATTACGGCGAACGCCTCAGTGGGGCGTTGGTCACCCGCACAGGTTCAGGCGCAGGAGGTATCGACAGGGCCGAATTCCGCTTGGGCGGAGGTGCCGCCACCCTGCCGTCGTCGGGACAGGGTATTCGCATTGCCGGGAAAATGGACCGCTTTTCCGTAAAGGAATGGCAGGATTACCTCGAATCAGCCCACAGCGCCGCCGGCGCCGATACAGGCGCCGGCGGCGGCATCATCGATCGATTGAATGATGTGGATGTACAGGTCAGCGCCTTGGATGTCTCCGGCTGGATGTTCAATCACGTCTCGCTCCGGGCCCGTCGTGAGGCGCATGCCTGGGCGGCCAATATCCATAGTGATGAACTGGCGGGGGCGATCACGCTGCCCGACGATACGGACAAGCCCAGGGTGTTGGACCTGGAATATCTGCGCCTGCGCCCGGCGGTGCTGCACGGAAAAAAGCACGATGTGGATCCCACCAAATTCTATGCCGTACGCCTTACAAGCAAGCAGTTCAGCTACGATGGTCGTGAGTTGGGACGCGTCAACCTGGATGTCACCCCGGTTTCCCAAGGGGTGCACGTCGACCGGTTGACCGTGGAGTCGGACACCATGAAGATCTCCGCCATCGGTGACTGGCTCAAGGACAGCCATGGACAGGTGTCTTCATTTACGGCCACCATCGACAGCAATGACATCGGGGACAGCCTGGCTAAATTCGGTTACGTGGGGACCATCAAGGGCGGCAAGGGCAGCGGCCAAGTGAGTGCGGTGTGGACCGGCTCGCCCGCGGACATCGATATGAAGTCACTGGACGGCTCGGTTTCCCTCGATCTGGCCAAGGGCCAGCTATTGGAAGTGAGCCCGGGGGCTGGGCGCATTCTTGGTATCCTCAGTCTCCAGGCGCTGCCACGGCGGCTGACCCTGGATTTCAGTGACCTGTTCGGAAAGGGCTTCAGTTTCGATTCCATCAAGGGGGATTTTGCCGTCCGCCAGGGCAATGCCTACACAGATAATCTGGACATGGAGGGTCCCGCCGCCCAGGTAAAGACCGTGGGCCGGGTGGGGCTTGCCAGCCATGACTACGATGAGACGGTGACGGTCACGCCCCACCTGACCAGCAGCCTGCCGGTGGCGGTGGGGATCGCCTCGGGAGTGGCGGTGGGCGTGGCGATCCTGCTGCTGCAGAAAATATTTGAGGATCAGATCAACGAGATGACCCGAGTCCAATATACTATCACCGGGCCATGGGCCAAGCCGGTGGTTGAACGCCTGGTTAAGGGCGAAAAGGCACACGACGGTAAGAAGTCATAGCATAATAGTGAATCAGGGTAGTGCGGGACCGGGCGGCGGCGTTTACATGTCCGTCTGGGGTATTTCATCACAATGGGAATATGGTAGATATCATGCCGCGTGTAGCAGCAGTACAAATGGCCTCGGGCCCCAACGTGGGGGCAAACCTCGGGGAGGCGGACAAGCTCATCGGCCGGGCCGCGGCCCAGGGGGCGAAGCTGGTTGTGCTGCCTGAAAACTTCGCGCTCATGGGGCTGAGTGAAAATGACAAGGTCAAGGCCCGGGAGGCCGAGGGACGCGGTCCCATCCAGGAGTTTCTGGCTCAGACAGCGGCACGCCACGGCATCTGGTTGGTGGGGGGCACGCTGCCCCTTGAGTCGGAAAATCCGCAAAAGGTCCGCGCCGCATGCCTGGTGTACGATCCGGCGGGTAATCAGGTGGCGCGTTATGACAAGATGCACCTGTTCGACGTGACCGTGGAGAGCAGCGGAGAAGTCTATGCGGAGTCTTCCACCATAGAACCGGGGGACGACCCGGTGGTTTTCGATACCGCGCCGTTCGGCAAGATCGGTCTGGCAGTGTGTTATGACCTGCGCTTTCCCGAGCTGTTTCGCGGTCTGTTGGACCGCGGGGCGGAGTTGATCGCGGTCCCCTCTGCATTTACCGCCGTGACCGGCAGGGCCCATTGGGAGACGTTGGTGCGGGCGCGGGCCATCGAGAACCTGTGCTACGTGGTCGCTGCGGCGCAGGGCGGTTATCACATCAACGGCCGTGAGACCCACGGTGACAGCATGATCATCGATCCATGGGGTACGGTTCTGGATCGTTTGTCGCGCGGCTCGGGGGTGGTGGTGGCGGACTTCGACCGCGCCCGCACCGCCTCCATCCGCCACAATTTCCCCACAGTGAAACACCGCCGCATCACATGTTGATGTTTGACCCGTGCGACGATGAGACTTAGTCTATATGACATGAAAAATCGCAGATCAGTGAGAAATCAGCGCTGGATTAATCAGTTGCAGGATATTGGGAACGCATGAGCCGGGCCCGGTACTAATGAAGTACAGCTGTTTCAACCCGAAATTCGGAACCCGCAACGCGAAACGCTTCGATGCCCCGTCGCTTGCATATCTAACCCCGCGATCCCATATATATTTGAATACACATTATCGAGCCGAGATCTGTCATAAATAATGAACACATCCATAGAAACCGCGCGCAATTTCATTCTCGCCCCGGCCGGCCTGGACGAGGGTGACCTGGAAAAGGTACTGAACAAACTCATGGGCCACGGCGTGGACAGCGCCGATCTGTATTTTCAGCTCAGCCGCCATGAGTCGTGGGTCCTGGAGGACGGCATCGTCAAAGAGGGTGCCCATGGAATCGAGCAGGGCGTCGGTGTGCGCGCCATCAGCGGCGAGAAGACCGGCTTTGCCTATTCCGATGAAATCGTCCTGCCCGCCCTGTCCCATGCCGCGGAGGCGGCGCGCGCCATCGCTCATCAGGGCCGGGCGGGCAGGGTCCAGGCATGGTCCTCGCACAGCGGACATCAGCTGTATGTCCCGCTGGACCCATTGGGGACGCTGGCGGACAAGGACAAGGTGAGCCTGCTTGAGGCGGTGGACGCCGAGGCCAAACGCATGGATCCGCGCGTCAAACAGGTGATGGTCAGTCTCGCCGGTGAGTATGAGGTGATCATGGTTGCCGCCGCGGACGGCACCCTGGCCGCAGACGTACGTCCATTGGTGCGCATGAATGTGCGCGTGATTGCAGAACACAATGGGCGCCGTGAGCAGGCCACCGCGGGCGGCGGCGGGCGCGTGGGGTATCAATATTTTATCGACGAGGGGCGCGGCCTCGCCTATGCCCGCGAGGCGGTGCGCCAGGCACTGATCAATCTCGAGGCCGTCGACGCACCCGCCGGTACCATGGCGGTGGTACTGGGGTCCGGCTGGCCGGGCATCCTGCTGCACGAGGCCATCGGCCACGGGTTGGAGGGCGACTTCAACCGCAAGGGCACATCGGCTTTTTCCGGCCGCATCGGCCAGCGCGTGGCTTCCGATCAGTGTACCGTGGTGGATGACGGCACCCTGTCCGATCGACGCGGGTCTCTCAATGTGGACGATGAGGGCGTGGCCACCCAGTGCACCACGCTGATCGAAAACGGCGTGCTGCGTGGCTACATGCAGGACAAGCACAACGCACGCCTGATGGGTATGCCGTTCACCGGCAACGGGCGGCGCGAGTCCTATGCCCACCTGCCCATGCCGAGGATGACCAATACTTATATGTTGAACGGTCACCATGACCCCGAGGAGATCATCCGTTCCGTGGACCGCGGCCTGTACGCTGCGAATTTCGGCGGCGGCCAGGTGGACATCACTTCGGGCAAGTTCGTGTTCTCCGCCAGCGAGGCCTACTTGATTGAGAATGGCAAGGTGACCCGGCCGGTGCGCGGCGCGACCTTGATTGGCAACGGCCCGGATGTACTCACCAGGGTGAGCATGGTAGGCAATGACCTGCAGCTGGATTCCGGGGTCGGTACCTGCGGCAAGGAGGGTCAAAGCGTGCCGGTGGGGGTAGGACAGCCCACGCTGCGGGTGGACGAACTGACCGTGGGTGGCACCAGCGCGGGTTGATTATCTGCGGTGATTATGTCGCCAAGGCG
Source organism: uncultured Gammaproteobacteria bacterium (assembly GCA_964463055.1). Classification (GTDB taxonomy): domain Bacteria; phylum Pseudomonadota; class Gammaproteobacteria; order CAWJPQ01; family CAWJPQ01; genus CAWJPQ01. The sequence continues at coordinate 14,516 of CAYXAX010000046.1, forward strand.
ACTTCAAAACAAACAATGAAGCGAGCGTTATCGAACAATGACCACTGATCTTGCATCCATTCAAGACCCTGCGTCCCGCCTGGCAGTGCTGGAACAGCAGGTGAGCGACATCCTCGCCGAGGCCAAGGCGCAGGGCGCCAGCGCCGCAGAGGCCGGTGTCAGCACCGATACCGGCCTGTCGGTCACAGTGCGCCTGGGCGAAGTGGAGACAGTGGAGCATCACCGCGACAAGGGCGTCGCGGTCACGGTTTATTTTGGCAAGCGCAAGGGTACTGCCAGCACTTCCGATTTTTCACCCCGGGCCATTCGCGAGACCGTTGCCGCCGCCTGCACCATCGCCCGCTATACCGCTGAGGATGAATACTCCGGATTGGCCGATGCGGCGCTCATGGCGACGGACATTCCGGATCTTGACCTGTGCCATCCTTGGGCACTGAGCGCGGATCAGGCGGTGGCGCTGGCCATGGACGCCGAGGCGGCGGGCCGGGTCGACCATCGCATCACCAATTCCGAGGGGGCCACGGTCAATACCTATCAGGGCGGACGCGTCTACGGGAACAGCCACGGATTTATCGGCGGTTATGCGGCCACCCGGCACGGCATCAGCTGCGTATTGATCGCCCAGCAGGGCGACACCGACATGCAGCGTGATTATTGGTATACCGTGGCCCGCGACGCCGCCGCATTGGAGTTGCCCGCGGAGGTGGGCGCGCACGCCGCGCGCCGCGCACTGCAGCGCCTGGGCGCACGGCGCCTGTCCACGCGCCAAGTGCCGGTAATCTTCGCTGCGGAAGTCGCTGGCGGGTTGATCGGGCACTTCCTCGGCGCCATCCGCGGCAGCAGCCTGTATCGCAACGCCTCGTTTCTGGTGGACCACCTGAGCAAGCAGGTGTTTCCCGGTTTCGTGCACATCCATGAGCAACCCCATCTGAAAAACGCCCTGGGCAGTGCCCCGTTTGACGAGGAAGGCGTGTCCACGCGGGCGCGGGACTTTGTCGTGGACGGTGTGCTGACCAGCTATGTCCTGGACAGCTATTCGGCGCGCAAGCTCGGTATGCAGACCACCGGCAACGCCGGCGGCGTGCACAATCTGACCGTCGATCCCGGCACGCTGGACCTGGACGGGCTGATCACGGAAATGGGTAACGGGCTGTTGGTGACGGAGCTCATGGGCATGGGCGTGAA
>CAYXAX010000047.1:0-15528 GCA_964463055.1 uncultured Gammaproteobacteria bacterium
CGAAGCGGTTCCAGCCGTTGATGGCCACGATGGCCAGGGTGAGATTGACCAATTGCTCCTCCCCGAACTCGCTCAGCGCCTGTTCATAGGCCTCATCGGATGCATGAGTCTGGGCCACCAGGGTGACGGCATCGGTCCACGCCAACGCGGCGCGCTCCCGGGCCGTATACACCGGCGCCTCGCGCCACGCGCTCAACATGTACAACTGCTCTTCGGACAGGCCTTTCTCCCTGCCCTCGCGATAGTGCATGTCGATGCAGAAGGCACAGCCGTTGATCTGTGAGGCGCGCACCTTGATCAACTCCAGCAGCGCCGGCTCCAACCCGCTGTGATTGACGGCGGCCTGCAGCCCCGCCATGGCCTTGAATGCGTGGGGCGATGCCGATTTGTAGTCCAGTCGTTGTGCCATAATTCCACTCCCTCGTTTCCCGCTGTGAGTCGTCAAACGCGCGCGCCTCAAGATCGGCCTGCGCCGGCGCCATGGCCACTGTCATTGTCGTCCAGGTGTCAACCTGATTTCAAACAGCCTGGGCCACAATTTACCGGTGACGAACAGCCTGTCGTGCTGCGCATCATAAGCGATCCCATTCAACACCCCCGGCCGCGGCCCGTGGCGGCCGGCACCCAAGAGCCCGTGCAGGTCTATCCAGCCCGTGACCTGCCCCGTATTCGGGTTGATGCGCGCCACGCGATCGCTCTTCCACACGTTGGCGTAGACCTCGCCGCGGACATATTCCAGTTCGTTGAGGTATGCCACCGGGGTATCACCGTCATGGACCGCGACGCGCCCCGTCTCGCGAAGCGTATCGGGGGCGAGAAAACGCAGGGTCGCGGTGCCGTCGCTCATGATCAACCGGGCGCCGTCACTGGTCAGCCCCCAACCCTCGCCGTCGTAGAAGAACGTGCCCTTGGCGGCAAACGTCGCCCGGTCGTAGATAAATCCCCGTCCGGCGCGAAATGTCAGCTGCACCAGATCCGCCCCACGCGCCGCCAAACCCTCTCCGAAATAACGCCGCGGCAGATCCCGCTCACGGCGCACCGCGCCGGTCTCCAATTCGACTTGGCGCAGGGACGAGGCACCATTGAGACCGGTACTCTCATACAAATACCCGTCGATGTAAACCAATCCCTGGGTAAAGGCCTGCCGGTCGTGGGGATAGGCATGAATCACTCGGTAGCCGTCGATAGGTGCGTGGCGCGCCGGCGGCGCGCGGTCCGTGCCGCCGGCAAGAGACATGCCCAGGGCCAGGACCGACACGCTGACAAGCGTGATTTGCGTTGTGGTGTTCAAATACGTGTGCGCACAGCCGTTCGAAGCCTTGCCGATCACCCGCCCCCACAGGACGCCGGGCCGGGGCAGTCATCCATTAGTATATTCCAATATCCGGCCAATTCACGGTGGGGTGAAAACACGGCGACGTCGTGTCCGCCGGGTCCGCGCACGGGGGAAAGGCGCCGGATCAGGGGCTTACTTCGTCGGGGAAAGATTGGGATACATTTACGGGGTCTATCGCGCGCTTGCCAAGCAACCCGCCAAACGCCTGCGCCGGCATGGGCCTGCCGAGCAGAAAGCCCTGATACTGGTCACAGGACAAACGGTACAGTTGCTCCAATTGGGTAGCAGTCTCCACCCCCTCTGCCACCACTTCCATGTGCAGAGCGTGGGCCAGCGCAATGATCGCGGAGACGATGGCCGCCCCCTCTGCACCGCCGCTGTCCAGGCCGTTGACGAAATAACGGTCGACTTTGAGCTGGCGCACGCGAAATTTCTGCAGATAGCTCAGACTCGAGTAGCCCGTACCAAAATCGTCGATGGCCACATCGAAACCCAACTGCTGCAGCTGGTGAACGACCTCCACATTGGCCTCGGCATCCTGCATGACAGCGGTCTCGGTGATCTCCAGCATCAGCTGGCTTGGATCCAGGCCGTATTCCGTGACGATGGCCGCTATCCATGTCGCAAGCCCGCGCTGATGCAGTTGCCTGGCGGACAGATTGATGGCCAGCCTGACCGGCGTGAGTCCGGCATTCCTCCATGCCGCCAGTTGACCACACGCCTCGCGGAGTACCCACTCGCCGATTTCCAGGATCAGCCCCGAACGCTCGGCCACGGGTATAAACTCACTGGGGCCTATCCAACCCAATACCGGATGTTCCCAGCGGATCAGCGCCTCGGCGCCGATCAGATCATGCTGCGGTCCGCTGAACTTGGGCTGAAAATACAGGGACAATTCACCGTTCTCGAGCGCGCTGCGCAAATCCGCCTGAATCCGCAGGGTACGCACGGCGTTGGTGTTCATGGTGCGTTCGAAGAAGCGATAGCTGTTGCGGCCCCCTTTCTTCACTTCGTACATGGCTGCATCCGCGTTCTGTAGCAGTGTCTCCACGGTCTTTCCGTCATTTGGAAAGACCGCGATGCCGATACTGGTGGTCATATGGAGGATGGCCCCACCCGCATCGAACGGCCGCCGCATGGCTGCAAGGATCCGCTCGCACATATCCATGGCATCTTCGGGTTGAGTAAGGTCCTCGATGAGAATGGCGAACTCATCTCCCCCCACGCGCGCCAGCGTGTCTTCCCTGCGCAACAAATCAAAGAGCCTCACCGCCACGGATTTCAACAGGGCATCCCCGATGGCGTGACCCAGTGAGTCGTTCACCGGCTTGAAGCCGTCCAGGTTGATGTGGATCACCGCGCACGGCCTGTCGGCCCGCCGTGCGGCGTGTATGGCGCGTTGAGTGCGGTCAGTCAGCAGTACGCGGTTCGGCAGCTCCGTCAGTTGATCATGGGTGGCGAGGTACATCAACTTGTCATTGGCGTCCTTGAGAGAGCTGGCGAGCTTGCCGGTCTGCGACTCCAGCCGCGCGTCCGATATCGACAGTATCAGCGCTATGGTAAGCACGCTGAATGTCAGTCCGGCGATGCTGGCGGTCAGCCATGCGTTATTCACGTGTCCGGCAAGACTGATGCTGCCGGGAGCAAAATCAGCGGCGGCCATGCCTGTATAATGCGTGCCTGCTATGGCGAGCCCCATCAGGATGGCCGCGCACAATTTGCTCATGATAGTGTGGACTTCGCTTTTTCCCCGCAGGGTAAATGCGATCCACAACGCGACGATGGAGGCGCCTATGGCGATCAAGACCGAGATGGAAAATTCCCGCGGATCATATTCCATGTCAGGCTCAATCATCATCGCCGACATCCCCGCGTAGTGCATGATGGAGATACCCAGCCCCATGAATATCCCGCCCACCAAAAGGCGCGATATCGACAACGAATCACGGGTGACCGAATGGAGGGCAAACCATGACAGCACCACCGCCATGCCCAGCGACATCAACGTATACCAGATGTCATAGCCGACTTGTATCGGCAGCGAAAATGCCAGCATACCGATAAAGTGCATGGACCAGATGCCGACACCCATGGCCAGCGCACCACCCGCCAGCCAAAAATGGCGGTGACCGGCCGCATGAAGCATGCTGATCCGCTGGACCAGGTCCAGTGCTGTGTAACTGGCGAGAACGGCAACCGCAAAGGACAGGAATACCAGGCCTTGGGAATATGTGCCGATCATTTAACGGGTTTCACGATAGGCAGCCTTGCTGAAAGACTGTATCTGCCGGATTATAAAAGAGAAATAATCGTGACATCGGCAGGGTCCCGTCTCGTAATGAGTCGCTATATATATCGTTCCGGAAAGGCGCAGCTTGAGATGACCGAACCCCTGATGCAAGGCGGTCGGATGAAAAGTAATATTTTCAGTATTTGATTTTTAGCAGGTGATGATGCGATCTTTCAGGCATTTCGCCACTGCGGGAAACAGCGGCGCATGATAAAGAAAGCCCGCCGCGCGAAACCGGGAAAAGTCCCGCGCTGACGGCACCAATATTGCAATGTTTAAGTGTATGATCCGACAATCAGATCGACACCGTCGTAAAATCAGCGGTATACAACTGCTGCGTTTTGGAGGCCAGGGTTGACGGCCGAAACGGAAAAGACAGGCAAACCAAACCGCGTGCCCACGCCCGGCAGCGCGAATATCCCGCTCGACCTTAATCGTGTCATTAAGCGCTTCACCCTGATTTTTGCCGCACTGGCCCTGGCCGCGACAGGCATGGCGGTCCTGCTCTATCACAGCGATACCAAGACTTACCGTAACGCGACGCGTCTATCACAGCGCCAAGCCGTTAAATTGGCGGTCGAGGATATCTCGTTGCAATTGCGATCCGTCCGCTCCGACTTACTATACCTTGCCAATCAGGCTGAACTCGATGACTGGCTGTCACATACCGGCCCGCATGTGCGCGGGAAACTCGCCCGGGACTATCTTGTGTTCGATGCGCAAAAGCATATCTACGATCAGATACGCTTGATCGATCCCACCGGGCGGGAGCTGGTGCGCGTCAACTGGAATGGCGGGCATCCGAAGATCGTTGCTGATGCCGATTTGCAGGATAAGGCCGAACGTTACTATGTACGAGCCGCACTGAGCCTGGGACACAATGGTATTTACATCTCGCCCTTCGATCTAAATGTTGAGCACGGAAAAATAGAGCAACCAGCCAAGCCCATAATCCGCTTTGCAACGCCGGTGTTCGACAAGGCGGACCGCCTACGCGGCGTCATCGTGGTGAATTATGTCGGGGAAACCCTGCTCCGCGATATGGCCAATATCGACAGTCAATTACCGGGCGGCCTGTGGCTCATTAACGCAAGGGGATTTTGGCTGCGAGGTCCCGATCCCGATAGGGAATGGGGATTTATGTATCCCCAACACGGCAATGAGACGATCGATCACGCCTATCCCGGCGCATGGACGCAGATAAATCGCGGCGATGCCGAGGGCCAATTCATGGCCGGCGGCGACTTGTTCGCGTTCAGAACGGTATCGCCGGTCACGTCGATTGAAAGCATGGGGCTCGAAAAACCCATCGACGTCAAATTCGGAGGCGGTGGACCTTGGTATGTTGTGGCGCGTATCCCGGCATCAATTCTTTCGGCTGAATCAACCTCCATACGCCAGAATTTCCAATTTGGATATGCGGCCCTTCTTATCGTGCTGGCGGCGATTTCATGGGCCATCGCCCACCTCGGCGTGCGCCGCCGCCAGGCCGAGGAAACCACTCTCGCGGCGCGCACCCAGTACGAAGACCTGGTCAACAGCCTCAATGTCGGGGTGTTCCGCGTCCTGCCGGACCCGGATTCCCCGCTGCTGGAACTCAATCCGGCCCTGGTCAGGATATTCCGCGCACCATCCCGCGAGGCACTGCTCTCCATACCGCGCAAGAAACTCTACGCCGATGAGGAATATTGCCAGGTCAGCACCGAACGCCTGTTGGACACCGGCGCCAAGAGCGATGAGGAAATTGAGTTCAGGCGTCTGAACGGCGAGCGTTTCTGGGCGTCGATTACCGCCGTCAAAAGGACCGATGCCGCCGGCAAGGTATATTTCAACGGCGTGCTCACCGACATCACCGTACGCAAGCAAACCGAGGAGGCCCTTCGCGACAGCGAGGCTCTGTTCAGGCGTCTTTTGGAATCGGCGCCGGACGGCGTGATTATTGTGGATGATCAGGGACGGATCGTGCTCATCAGCTCCCAGGGGGAAAAAATGTTCGGCTACGCCAGCGGAGAGCTCATGGGCATGCCGGTGGAAGTCCTTGTCCCGCAGAATTTGCGCAGCGCCCACACCCGTCACCGCGCGGCTTATTTTCAGTCCCCCCACACGCGGGCGATGGGCGTGGGCCTGGAACTGTTCGGTATCCGCAAGGATGGCACACGCTTTCCCGTGGAGATCAGCCTGAGCCCCATCGCGTCGAAGCAGGGGCCACTGGTCATGAGCGTTGTGCGTGACGTGACCGAGCGCAACGCCACGGAAGGCCGCTTCCGCGCCGTGGCGGAGAATGCCAACGACTCGGTTATCTCCATCGACAGCCGCGGCAATATCATCTATTTCAACAGGGCAGCAGAGCAGGCCTTCGGCTATGACGCCGCCGAGGTCCTTGACCGGCCCCTCACCCTGCTCATACCCGAACGCTACCGCGACGCGCATGAACATGGGCTGCAGCGCTACCTTGCCACACAGGAGGCGAAGGTGATCGGCAGCAGCATGGAACTTGATGGAAAACGAAAGGACGGCACTGAGTTTCCCGTGGAGGTCTCCCTCGCCAGTTGGCGTATGCGGGACGAAACCTATTTCACCGGAATACTGCGCGACATCACCCTGCGCAAGGAAAATGAAAAGCGCATCATAGATCTTAACTCACGGCTATTAGAGCGCACCAATGAACTGGAAACGGTGAACAAGGAACTTGAGGCGTTCAGTTATTCCGTCTCTCACGACCTGCGTGGACCGCTGCGGGCCATCGATGGCTTCAGTCAGGTGCTGGCAGAAGACTACCGTGACAAGCTTGATGAAAGCGGACTCGACTACCTGCAGCGCGTACGCAAAGGTGCCCAGCACATGGGCAACCTCATCGACGACCTGTTGAAGCTGTCGCGGGTCACCCGTGCGGAGCTCAAACTGGTGACCGTGAATCTGAGCGACCTGGTTCAATCCATCGCAGAGGAACTGCGCGATCTGGACCCGCAACGCCAGGTGGAAATCTCCATAACCCCCGGGCTGCTGACATCCGGCGACCCGCGCCTGCTGCAGGTTGCACTGAAAAATCTCATGGACAACGCCTGGAAGTTTACCTCCAAACAGACGCAGGCTCGCATCGAATTCGGCGTGGAGGAAAACGAGCAGGGCCTGATATATTATTTACGCGACAATGGCGTCGGGTTCGATCCGCGCTACGCACATAAGCTCTTTAGTGCATTCCAGCGCCTTCACGACGCATCGGAATTCCCTGGCACGGGCATCGGCCTTGCTACCGTAAAGCGGGTCATTACCAAGCACGGCGGCCAGATCTGGGTGGAAGGCGCCCCCGGGGAGGGCACCACCTTCTATTTCACTCTGCATCCCAAATATGCAGTAAGGGACGCCGCGGATGTCTCAGCTCCGGGCGAAAATGCCTGAGCCAATCAAAAATAGCGCGTCAAAGATCGTCAAGTTTTTTCAGGCAGGTCGCACACATGCGATGTCTTATCAGCGGCATTTTTTCCCGGTCAAACAGGTTCAACACCTTTACCGCCTCCTCGATCTCACTCCACTGACCACTCCCGATGTCCACCCTTTTGCACCAACTGCACATACCCAGATAGGCATCCTCGTCAATCCCGGACAGATCCACGGGGTCGCGTTCTTCAATCTTTGTAACACGACAGCGGAACTCGACTTCCCCCATGTTGAACAGGGTAATGTCCATGTCCATAAACCTGCGTGTCGACGGCGAATCGCACCTGAAATGCAGACCGGTCACTTTGCGGCCGGCCCTGACTTTATCTGTAAGCAATTTATAGATGAGCCTTGCATCATCATCGGCTATAAACCCCCATAGGCTTTTGCCGACCACCTTTCTGCGGGTCAGATCAGCGCCGTCATTTTCCAGCGCGAATGCATCCCAGGCTTCGTTGACCAGCAAGAGAATATCGTTTCGATCAATCCGGTAAATAACTTCTTGCTGCTTCATGCAATTTCACTACTCACGTTTGAACTCAAGCCAGTAAGCGATTGCAGCCAGGGTGATGTATGAGGTCAATCCGATCACTGCCACAACGGTAACCGAAGGCGGCGCCGGCCCCAGCATGGATAGGCCCTGAATCGCCACCAGAATAGCAGCGAATATCACCATTGCGTAACGCCCGCTTCGTGACGTCGGCGTTGTCGCCCTCATATATAAATACAATCCACCCAACAGTACCGCACTCTCCAATAAAAAGGATACCAGCGGATAATTCCATAGCCCCAGGCCGACCTTGAAGCCGTTGCCGAACAGCGCCAGGTCCGGGCGATGCACCAACAGATCAAGAATCCAGTGAGAAAACACGGCGGCCGCCACTATCGCCGGAGCGGACCAGGTATCCGGCTTGGCGGCGACCCTGTACACGACCGCCGCTGCAGCCGACCATGCAAGGGCGGCCGGCAGGCTGTGGGTGTAGGGCATGTAATATAGATCGAGCGGATTGGCGGCGGTAATACCCGGCGCAATGCGCACTTTCTCTATCCCCAGGAGCACGAACACCGTCCAGCATATATCCATCCACTGCACGGCGATAAAAAGCACCCACAGGGGAACCGACTTAGTGATTGCCTTGGCCGCGAAAGCCGGCCCATAATGACCGACAAACATTACACGCCGCTCCCAAGGAGCTTACAGCAAATGGCCATTCGCCTCCATATGATATCAGCGACTGAAACACCCGGGTACAGACATAACGATACCAGCGGCGTTAATCGGTGCGCGTATGCCGGCTTGAGCAACGACGGCCTGAAGCAAGGAGTGAGCGCCGATTTTATGTATTGAGCCAGACAAAGCCGTTTCACCATCAAGCGGCCTTCATGGCCGCGGCGAATATTATTTATTTGATTGAGGACCCGCACCGCGATTAATTATCAGAAATCACTTTTGTGAATTTGCCGTCTTTTGCGTTATTGCTTCAGCAATAGAAACAATGCGCGTAAGACCAATAAATATAAACCGTCACAACCGTCATAATCACGGTAAAAATCCCCACGGCGATCCAAGCGATAACTGTCTGTTTCACTTTCCACTCCTCCGAGAGTCAACTCAAGCCACGTACATTCAATGTGATTTTTCGGCGCGGTATGCGCAATTTATATGGTGAGACAAGGGATTCATCCAATGATTCGCACCGCCGGCGCCCGCTCACCCCGCATCGGGCGGCGGCGAAGACGCTTCACACTCCCCGGCAAGTCCGGCACGAAATTTCCCCGCCGACCGTGTGGAAAATATCAGTGAACGGGTCACCACCGTCCCCAACAGGTCACCAAGGGTCGCGGATGCGCGGGTCCTCGACCGCTCGCCGTGACAGGGCAGGCGCCTAGGTTTCAATCCCCAGATAGTCCGCCAACCCGGCCAGCCCCATGCCCTCACCCATTACGTGACGCTTGTGCCTGGCCGGCAGGCGCTTGAGGCGGTACTCGATGCGCATGGCCAGCGACTTATCCTGCACCGCAACACGATAGACCAACTCCACACGGCGGCGGGACCGTGTGTACTTCGCTGACCGTACACCACCCGCCAGGTGTTCTCGATAACGGCGATCGACATCCGTGGTCACACCGGTGTAAAGAGACGATTTATCGCACTCAAGGATGTAGACGAACCAGCCGGCCATGAATAAAGACTTTGCTCGTTATGGATTGCTGCCATTGTTGCAGCACATGCCTGATGAAATCTACTAAAAACATGCCATTACCTCGAAACACCGGCAGCGCAGCAGCATTCGGCCGCCGTCATGAACGGCTCAGCGCACCCATCCAAGCGCAGCATCCCTCTCCCTGTTCCGCCATGAATGCATCGATTCCATGCACCCATGCGCACGCCCGCGCCACGACAGTGCAAATGATCATTGCGGAATTTGCGCAAAGTGCGGACACCAAACCTGGATTAACGTATAATTAATTGAAAATAAAAAAGAATATAAGCAACATCCGAAACACACCGGGGGATGCCAGGCACAGCATGGATATTGCAAAACCACAGGGTATATCCGCATGACTAAGGACAAAACCAACGTGGAAGCCAGATTACTCCCCATGCACTCTGAACCGTTCCACGACGCGCGCACGTCGTTGACGCCGGAGGCCATCAAGCGCACGTTTTTGGACAACCTCTTTTATGCCCTGGGTAAATTCCCGGCACTGGCCTCGCGCAATGATTACTATATGGCGCTGGCCTACGCGGTGCGTGACCGTTTGCTGCAGCGCTGGATCAGCACGGCAACCGCCTATACCACTCAAGGCTCGCGAACGGTCTGTTACCTGTCGGCGGAGTTTCTCGTCGGCCCCCATCTCGGCAATAACTTGATCAATCTCGGGATTGAAGCGACGGTCAAGGACGTCGTCGCCGAACTCGGCCTCAAATACGACGAGCTTCTGCACACGGAGGAGGAGCCCGGGCTGGGCAACGGCGGACTCGGGCGCCTGGCGGCCTGTTTTCTGGATTCCCTGGCGACACTGGAGGTGCCCGCCCTGGGATACGGGATCCGCTACGAATTCGGCATCTTTGACCAGGACATCGTGGACGGCTGGCAGGTGGAAAAGACGGACAAGTGGCTGCGTTACGGTAACCCGTGGGAAATCGCCCGCCCGGAGTGGGCCGTGGAGGTCAAGTTCGGCGGTCGTACGGAGCGCTACACGGATGAATCCGGCCATGCGCACATCACCTGGGTTCCCGACAAAACGGTGAACGGCATCCCCTACGACACCCCGGTCCTGGGATACCGCAACAATACCGCCAACACACTGCGCCTGTGGAGCGCCGAGGCGCCGGAGTCGTTCGATTTCGCCGTATTCAACCGCGGCGACTACTACGGCGCGGTCAACAAAAAAATCGTGTCGGAGAACCTGAGCAAAGTCCTCTACCCCAATGACGAACCGATACAGGGCAAGGAACTGCGCCTGGAACAGCAGTACTTCTTTGTTTCCTGCTCGCTGCAGGACATGATGCGCATCATCCGGGTGCAGAAGATCCCGTTAAAGCGCTTTCACGAAAAATTCGCCATCCAACTCAATGACACCCACCCGGCCATTGCCGTCGCCGAACTCATGCGTCTGCTGGTGGACGATCACGCCATGGAATGGTCGACCGCCTGGGCCATCACCCAGCGGACATTCAGCTACACCAATCACACCCTGATGCCGGAGGCGCTGGAGCGCTGGCCGCTGGCGCTGTTCGGACGCGTGCTGCCGCGGCACTTGGAGATCATTTATGAAATCAACGCACGCTTTCTCGACGAAGTCCGCATGCGCTTTCTCGGTGACGAAGAAAGAATAAAGCGGCTGTCGTTAATCGATGAGAGCGGGGGACGCTTCGTACGCATGGCACACCTGGCCTGCGTCGGCAGCCACACCATCAACGGCGTGGCGAAACTCCACTCCCAGCTGCTGACCGAGGACATCCTCAAGGACTTTCACGTCCTGTGGCCGGAGAAATTCTGCAACATCACGAACGGCGTCACGCCAAGACGCTGGCTTGTACTCAGCAACCCACGGCTGTCCGCCTTGATCACCGAGGCCATCGGGGACCACTGGATCAAGGACCTCGATCAATTGACGCTGCTTGAACCGCTCGCCAAGGACGCGGCATTTCGTGACAAGTGGCGGGCGGTAAAGCACGCCAACAAACGCGAGTTCGCGAAATTTGTACGTGAGCGCACCGGCATCCTGATCGACCCGGACTCCATGTACGACGTACAGGTGAAGCGCATTCATGAATACAAACGGCAACACCTCAATATTCTCCATGTGATCGGCCTGTATCACCGCCTCAAGGCGGATCCTAAACTGACTATCCAGCCGCGCACTTTCATCTTCGGCGGCAAGGCGGCACCGGGTTACCGCATGGCCAAACTGATTATCAAGCTCATCACCGCGGTGGGCGATGTGGTGAATCGTGATCCGGATATCAAGGACATGATCAAGGTGGTATTTCTGCCCAACTACAACGTCACCAACGGACAAAGGGTCTACCCCGCCGCCGATCTCTCCGAGCAGATCTCCACTGCCGGCAAGGAAGCCTCCGGCACCGGCAACATGAAATTCACCATGAACGGCGCCCTCACTATCGGGACGCTGGATGGCGCGAATATAGAAATCATGGACGAGGTGGGCAGGGAAAATTTCTTCCTTTTCGGATTATCCACACCCGAGGTCTCTGCGCTCACGAGACGGGGCTATCGACCAGCGGACTACTGCAACGGCAATGGCGAGCTGCGCGAGATCATCGACCTGCTGCGCGGTGGATTTTTCTCCCGCGGCGACACCCGGCTGTTCGAACCCCTCATTCACAGCCTGCTGAACACGGACCCCTACCTTGTCCTCGCCGACTACCAGTCCTATGCGGATTGTCAGTCAGAGGTCAGTCATGCCTATGGAGATGCCGACCACTGGGCACGATTATCCATCGTCAACACCTCGCACAGCGGCAAGTTCTCATCCGACAGGTCCATACGCGAATATTGCCGCGACATCTGGAAAACCGAGCCCGTGCCGATCGCACTGATGTCGCAGGCCAATATTAAAGCGGGATTTATTCAATAACACGGGCAAAGGTCAAACCCTTTGGCTGTACACTTGCTGGCGGGAGCCACGGCGAAAAGTTTTAATTAATTGTTTTTAAAAGATATTTGTATGGCGCCAGTGCCTGCCTGGTTTTGCACCGGGCCTGACCGGCCTGTATCCATTGCATGGGTTCGGGAATCATGGTTATATTCATACCGCTTTTAGCCCACACTCGAATCAATCACCGACACTCCCAACGACAATAAACGGAGGTGCTTCATGAAACTCTTCAAAATTCTTTTGGCTCTCCCCGCCGCGGCGGCGCTCATTTTCAGCCTGAATGCCTCTGCTGATGATATGAGTCACGGGGACAGCAAGGCCATCTCACAGATGGCCGAAGTCATGATGCGGCTTCACCACTATCCCGATGCCGAGGGGGAAAAGGTGTTGCATGGCATTATCAATGACAGCAGTACCAGCGCAACGGACCGTACCCTGGCCCAGGCCATGCTGCGCATTCATCACCACGTCAATCCGGAGGATAAAGGGCCCCTGAACAAGATCATCAATGATCCGAATGCATCCAAGCATGAAAAGGAGCTGGCTGACATTATTATCAACATCGCTCATGAACCCAGCAGCTCCGACAAGGATGAACTTCACGACATGATGTAGAGGAAGGTCCGGGGCTGGGAAGGAATGTCTCCCATCTGGCTGTTTGATTTTTCCGCACTCTCCCAGCCCCGGATTTCACATCTCCGGTGATGCGTCTGAACAGGGCCATTACCAACCGTTTCTGATGGCGCATTAGCGCCTGCCATTCGTCCAGGCGATTCTCAGCTCAGCATGCGCCCAGGCTCGTAACCCATCAGGCAGATTCAACGCCGCTGCGCCGCAAGCGGCCCACGAAAAACATAGCCACCAGGACGGTGAGGGACAGCAGCCCGATGGCGCCGCCGCCCGTGGTTGTCTCCTGTTTGGTAGTGCTGGTGAAGGTTGCCGAAGCGGTGGTCCCGAGAAAGACTGTTGTATTACTCGTCGGGACGATACCGCCGATGATGAGGCCCATGGTTGTCGCCTGCCCAGCGGACGAGGGTGCGGTTTGCCGTACATTGAATTGATCCCCATTTTTCGCCCAGCCCAGGTCCACGGTGTAATCCGTGGACCCGTTTTTGGCATATGTCCCGCTGAGCACCATCACCGGCACCTCGATGCCGTCTCCCAGTCCGGAGATGGTAATGAGATTGGAGGTCTGCGGGCTGCCCGTGTCGACGTTATCTGTATCAGTAAAGGTAAATGAATCCGGGGTAACATCCCACGGGGCATCGGCCGCGAAATAGCGCGCCACGGACACATCACCGCTGGATTCGCCCGCAGCAACGATTTTTCCGTCCGGCTGTAACGCAACGGCATAGGCATAATCCCCACTGTTCGCGATGTCCGTGATGACGATTCCAGTGGAACCAAAGCCCAGGTCGGGCACGCCATCACCAGTGTAGCGGACCAGGGCATAATCGTAATTTAGCCCGTTGTTATAGTAACCCGCCGCGAGTATTTTCCCATCGGGCTGCAGCGCCACTGAAGAAGCAATACCCACCGTCGAGCCTACGGCCGTCGTGACAGTGCCGGCGGGGGTGCCCGACAGGTTGAATGCGGTATCGAGCGTACCGTCGGCGTGGTAGCGTGCCAGGGCAAAGACGCAGCGTGTATCGCTCAGATTGCAGGACTGTCCCGCGAGGATGATCCTGGCGTCGGGCTGCAGCGCAAGTGCATACGCCCTGTCATCACCGGTCCCGAAGGGGGTGGTGACCATGCCGGTCCCATTCAGAGACAAATCCAGGCTACCGTCGGTGTTGTACCGCGCCAGGGCGAAATCGCAACTGGTGCTGCCCGCGGCGCAGGACTGCCCCGCCGCTACGACTCTGCCGTCGGGCAACAGGGCCATGGCGTTGACCCGGTCGTCATTGGCGCCAAAGTCCGTGGTAACGATGCCGCCCACCCCAAATCCATAATCGAGACTCCCGTCGGTGTTGTACCGCGCCAATGTGAAATCGTCGTTTGAGCCGTTGTACGAATATCCCCCCAGCACAACCTTGCCATCGGGCTGCAACGCCATGGCATAGGCACGGGCATCGTTGGCCCCAAAACTCGTGGTCACGGTCCCACTGCCGTTGAGGGTCGAGTCGTAGTCACCGTTGGAAAGGTATCTAACCAGTAGAAACGCGCACGGACCGCCGGTCGTCGAGCAGGTGTAGCCCGCGGCGACGATCCTGCCCGCGGATGTCAGCGCCACCGCGCGGGCATAGTCGTTGTCCGTATTGTAATCCGTGGTGACAATTCCGCTGGCAGTGACGGAATTGAAGTTCGTGTCCAGGCTTCCATTAGTGTTAAGCCGCTCGATCAGAAAGTCACAATTCTGAGACGACACGCCACAGTATTCACCCGCGACGATGATATCTCCATTAGGCTGCAGCGCAACAGCGTGAGCCTTGGCACTGCCGGATGTAAAGGCGGTGGTTACACTTCCGGTCGTGTTAAATCCGAAATCCAAACCTCCAGGGGCGGCCTGGACATGGGGGGATATCAATATCGCCGTTATAAACGAGAACAAGCCACAGGTGTGGAAAAGCTTCTTCGCCGCGACATGCATGATTTTTCGATTCGGATCCAATTGATGCAGCTTGATTGAAGAAAAGCCCATACAAACGAACTATGATCGTTAAGACGGATGAAAAGCCGAATGATCCGACACTCAATCGGACAATCGGATCATGGATATTTACCGGGGGCCGATACCACCGTGTACTCCTCAAGCTTGGGAGTGTTGTATCGCATTCAAACGTCGCCGGGTCAAACTTAATACGACATCTTGTCGCGGTGATTCATCGGACGTCCGGCGACGATTTTAGTCGCGGAAAGCTTAAGGCCGCCTTTATGTGCAATATTATTGTTTTTTTGTGATGCGCACCAATAACTTATCCAGCTGGTCCGCAAATGCCTTGCGATCAGCCTGACCGAGTACCGGCGGGCCGCCCGTATTTATCCCACTGGCGCGCAGTGTATCCATGAAGTCTCTCATATTCAGGCGATCTCTAATATTGTCGGCGGTGTACCGCTCACCGCGCGGGCTGAGTACACACCCGCCTTTATGGATCACCTGCGCCGCCAGAGGGATATCTGCCGTAATGACGAGATCGCCGCGCTGCAGCCGTTTCACTATCTCGCTGTCAGCGATATCAAACCCATGGGGTACCTGCAGTGAATTGATATTGCCGGATGGCGGAACACGCACCGGCTGATTGGCGACGAGAGTCAGCGGCACACCGGTACGCTGTGCCGCTCTGAATAAGATATCCTTTATCACCACGGGGCACGCGTCCGCATCCACCCATAT
>CAYXAX010000048.1:0-15447 GCA_964463055.1 uncultured Gammaproteobacteria bacterium
GTATTGAGGAACGAGCTGTTGGCGATATTGAACTCATAGGAAAACGTACCCGCCCTGGAGACGGCGTCTCCGGTAGCCATCAGCCCGATCGCGTGCATAGGCATGATTGCGCCATCGCCGTCTTCGAACTCGAGGAACTGTGGCCTGTCAGGCGTGTCCTGCAACAGGACCCCGTGGTGATAATGGCGGTTCCAATAGCCAAGCGGCGCGTGAAAACGACCGGCCGCGATAGAGAACAGCGGATCGATCTTTCTCTTGATGAACAACCGCTCCACGTCGAGTCCGAAACCGCTGCCACCGTCCTCAAACACAGTCTCGACAAAGGCGCTGGTTGACTCGCCGATCTTCTGGTTGGCGTATAAGTCGAAACCTCCCAGTTTGAAATGCGTGCTCTCGCCAGGCTGGCTACTTGACTCCAGCCGCACATCGGAAAAGGCCCCGAACGTGACTGCCGATGCGGATGTGCTTACGCCCGATAAGGCAAGCAAGGCGGCACTAAGACTTACAATGCGAAATGATTTCATCTGCGTCTCCCCATCTTTTTCCTGTACAAGCGCCACTCAGTTGGCCACCTTATATAAAACCTTGACACTGGCATCGACCACACCGTCGTCGACATAGCCAATGCCACCCTTTGTGCCGGCAACCCAGGCCTTGACCTCGTTATCGCCGGCCAGGACGTCGGGAGGTGTGGCCTTTCCGGTGAAGATCTGCTTTGCCCAGTAGGCCTTCAACTGGGTCTTATTCTTCCTTATCACCGCGCTGTAGAATGTCTGTCTCGCGGGAGATCCCTCTTCCTGGTCAACCACCTTCACTCGGGTTCCATCGGGCAAGGAAGTTGACTTGGCAAGATAAAAGTCGCTTATCTCTTCAGCACTGAGACTACTGACGCTTAGCCCTGGATTACCAATAACGACGACGCCGGCCTCTACGGCGCCCGCCACCAACATGAGACCCGCCAGGACAATCGGTAGTACCGATAATTTTCCTATTTTCACCTTAGCCTCCTCCCACGTTATATTGAACCGCCTCAATCATATAGATATCCTCACTGTAATCAACCGCACTCACTTGCGATTGATTTTACGTTTTGAACTGCTTCATCAGCGACTTCATTTTAAAAGCCAGCTTAGACAACTCTTCGCTGGCCTTCGTGGCCTCCTGCGCACCGCTCACTGTCTTATCCGCGACCTGGCGAATATTGGCGACGTTATTGTTAAGCTCTCTAACCACCGTGCTCTGTTCTTCAGCAGCACTGGCGATCTGCATATTCATGTCGTTGATTGAGGAGACGATGGCTGTAATCGACTCCAATGCATCACCGGCCTTGGACGCCTGCGCAACGCTTTGACTCGCCTTGGTCTGTCCATCGACCATGACACCCACCGCCCGTCGGGCGCCTCCCTGGAGGCGTTCGATCATCTTTTGAATCTCCTGGGTGGACTTTTGAGTTCTTTGTGCAAGGGTGCGGACCTCCTCAGCCACCACCGCAAACCCACGGCCCTGTTCACCCGCCCTGGCGGCCTCAATGGCGGCATTCAATGCCAGCAAATTGGTTTGCTCCGCAATCTCCTTGATGACCACCAATACCGTGCCGATGCTCTCACTGTCTGAGTCCAGGGCATGAATCACATCTGCCGCCTTCTCCACCTCGCTGGCCAGGGAGCCGATGACGTTTATTGTCTCAGCCACCACCCGCTTACCCTGTGCGGCGGTTTCATCGGCCTCTTTAGTCGCCTTGGCGGCCATTTCCGCATTTCCCGCCACTTGGTGAACAGACGTGGAGACCTCCGTCATGGCCGTCGCCACATAGGCGGTATCACCCTGCTGCCTGGTCACTTCGGCGCGGGTCTGTTCGGCGATGGACTTCATGTGTTCCGCCGCGGCGGTCAATTGTTCCGTTGAGCCCACGACCTCGACAATAATCGACCGCAGTCTTTCAACGAATGTATTAAAACAGGACACCAACCGCCCAAGCTCGTCATTCCCCTTGCTCTTTATACGCTTAGTCAAATCACCCTCACCACGAATCATGTCTTCAAGAGAGCCAATAATGTTATTGAGGTGATTGGTGACCACGGACGAGATCAAGTAGGCGATTCCGCCAAGCAATAGCATCATCACCAGGCTGACAATCAACCCCGTCACCAGGGAGCGTTCGGATGACTGATTGGCCGCGGCGATGTTATCGATAAACTCCTTATAACTGGCATCATGAAATGCATGAAGATTGCTCTGGAATGTCGTCAACTTGACACCCAACTCCTTGACTGATCTGGTGATATCCTTGGCGCCGAAAGCGCCTTTGAGCATACCCTTCGTCAGGGCTACGGCGCTGGCATAGTAGGCATTGAACTGCAGTTCGAGTTGCTCGACATCCGCTTTACGATCTGCATTCAGGTCTTCAATGTGTGAAAATAATTTGTGTATGTTCTGTGCTTGCTCATCCGCCTGCTGAATCATATCCGGTTCATTGGAGCTTACCGCCTGGGTAAGCATCTCCTTGATCTTATCCAACGATGTCTGCGCGGCGTCCGCCTGCTGCAGGGTTGGAAAATCCACATCCTTGATCTCTGTCAGACGGATGGCATTATTGTTTGTTACCGAGTAGTTATAAACAAGATTGCCGAGAAACGCCGCGACGCCCACAAAAGCGATGGACAAGATCTTATATTTAAGAGACAGATTCATTAACCAAGCCATCCAAGCTCTCCGGGTCTGCTTTCAGGGACGACGTTTTACCAATAGGCAGCAGCCTTGCCATCCATATTTATCCAGATATATAGAATGCCGATGCCGCCGTTACGGTATAACCGCAATGGTTTATCGGTAATTGCTAATGAATGTTGAGTAAATAACCGACAAAAAGGGGTGAATTGCCTATTAAATAAGACAATTTCAGTGGGAAACGTACATAAAGTGGCCGCTCTTCTTGTCCCGGCATGGGAATACGGCGCTCCTCGTCCGCGACGTACGCGGCACCGAGATACGCATCATGGGGCAAAGACGAGAGTGGGGAATCAAAGTCCGTTGAGTATGCTGGCGAGGCTGTAGCGTATCCGTGCGGCCGGCGGGTATCGAAACACTCAGAACAGGTTGAAATAGTATCCGACTTGAGCGCCAAAAACGTTTTGATGACTGTCAGGCTGGTGGGCGGGACATCCCGTCACTCGTCCCAAGGCGGTGTCCGACCTATCGAACTGGAAGCTGTCGTAATAAAACATCACGCTGTACTGACGTTTGTTGTTCTCAGAGAGATGATCAATTTGCCACTTCAGATAAAAGGACTCACTGCCTTTGGGGTGAAGGATAAATTTTTCCGAGACCGACGGCGCGGCATTGCAGTCCTGCGAAACCAATAATGAGGCCTCTTCACGTGTACTGAACGGACGCTTGGCGCCGAACTGCACATAATGGGTCCATTTGTCGTACACATGATATAACCCAAGACCCAATCTTGCGTAGAGTATTCGATAGTTTTCTTCGGAACCACTGACGTATATCCCCGCGTCAGTGTGCGTATCGGAAATTCTTCTGCGCCAGATATCCGTCCCCAGCGCAGCGGTCAGATCAACACTGATTGAGGGAAGAAGATCCTTGAAGCGATAACCGCCGGTGATCTCGGCCGCCCCACCGAAATAATTGGTATTGGAAGTGATGGGGATACCCGTCTGGGTCTGTCCGTCATAGTGCTCGTCACCAAGATAGCCATGAAGCAGGAAGTTGTAGATAATACCTGACGGTATCCGATCGGTATTATCCAAGAATAAGGACAAAGTGCCTCGCGGGCCGGACTCCCGAAGCAGAGTGGTACCAGATTGATCCGACTCCCTCCACGTGGAATACTCCCCCCCCAGCGCGAGGCCGAGCGACGGCTTCAACGGTGAATCATCAGCGACAGACCGCTGATTGAATATAAATATGCCAAAGATACACGCAACAACCACCGGCACTGCTTTTGATGTCATAGCCGCATCCAATTCACCGCGCTTGCCGGTACTGCACTAAAGCATCGATGTTGAAGATTTAAAAGTATCGTGTGTACGTGACCGGCCGATTACCAGGGCTGCCGATATATCATGCTGAATACTGACGGACATAATGCCGGATTTACGCAGGATACACAATATTGAATCAGCAGCCGTTGGTCGGGGCGTTCAACCGCGGGCAGCGGGAACATACGCAAAGCTTTACCGAACGAAACGCCTCAATCCTACGAAACAATCTCAATGCATCACCGCAGTGAGGCGTCGATAGTTGTTATATACACGCCACTCGACGCTTTAACAGTCATGGCAACGTCAGCGACGCTGCGGAATCACTCATCCACGAGGCGAAAGTCCATATCGGAAAAATCACCGGAACCGTCCCACTCGTTTCCCCACTCATCTACACGAATGACATTGTCGAAACCGTCATCAGCCTTGTCCATGCCCGAATCCATGACCTGGACATCATCATCGTTTTTGAAGTTATCCCAAGGATCACGCATGACCGCTTCCCCTAAAGACACATACCACCAGTTCAAAAACTGGAACCCTGCCGCAATTGGGCGCTGCATAGGAAATATCGGCATTTTCAGCGTCAAACTTTAGCAGTGGAGTGTGCGGGCAATCCCTTCCCGTGAAGCCGGATTACCCGGAACCGCGCGGCGCGGACAGCTCATCGAAGTCAATGTGATACGGCGGATGGGGCGGTGGCCTGGGAGCACACCGCAAGTGAAGATCGCCCCGGGCATTGCGAGGCAATCACGCCTGACTGGGTGACACCACGCTGTCGAATCGATAACCCATCGCAACGCAATGGGTCAGCCACTCGGCCAGAAACTGATTGACTGCACGCTTCTCGTGGCGCAGGAGCATCTTGGGATTCGGGTATGGGTAACGGTGCTTGAAGTTTGTATGGTTCTGGTAGGCGACCACCTCGGCCACCTTGGCATCATGGTACAGCCTGATTCTCATGTGAGGGTTGGGCACCATTCTGCCGTCGATATTCAGATACTGCGTCAATCCGACGGTTGTCGTATAGCGGCTGCGGTCAAACACCTCCAGGACCAGTTCCCGGGCATCATGAACGGAAGTCTTGGCGCCGCATTGAATGGTTTCAATCTGCGGCACCAACAGCACGAGGCGATCGTAATTCGCCTCGAATATCCACATCAGCTTGTTGATCTCCGTCCATCTCATGGAAGAACCATCCCACACTGCATGATACCAATCCCACGGTTGTTAAACTTCGTCTAAACCGTCAACACCATCGCATCCATCTAGTATTGTCGGCTTGAATTACAAACTATTTACAACCAATGCGCAAATACATGATCCATCACTTTTTCGAACTCGTCAAATCCATGTGATCCCTTGGATTTCGACGCATGATGCCGCTTGATATTTATCCGGCGGCTGGCGATAATTCGCGAATCCGCCATGACCGTGCAACCGTCACAATGCCCCGTATGGTCGGAAGCCGGATCGCACATTCCGCGTTGAAGCAGTTCTGTATTCTTTATCGTTGGCCACGCGAGCACATTTCCACCCGCCATTACAGATACCATAACGGCACGCGTCGGACATTACCGGGACGTGCGGCACACAATGCGGCCCGCGGCGCATATGCGCCGCGCATTGCGGGGGAAAATCCTTCAAGTACGCGCGGGCCCGCGGGCCCATAGACCGCGACACCACATCAGCCGTCTGCGCCAGGTTCGGCGTGGACCTGCGCCACATTCCCAGGCGCATCACGCCCGAGAAACGGCTTTAATACATCCATGGGCAGGGGAAACACGATGGTGGAATTGTGCTCGCCGGCGATATCGGTGAGTGTCTGCAGATACCGCAGCTGCAGGGCCTGGGGCTGTTCGGCCAGTATCACCGCCGCCTCTGTCAACTTGCGTGCCGCCTGCTGTTCACCTTCAGCATGAATGACCTTGGCGCGGCGCACGCGCTCGGCCTCGGCCTGTTTGGCAATGGCACGGATCATGCCTTCGTCAATGTCCACCTGCTTGATCTCCACGTTGCTGACCTTGATGCCCCAGGCAACCGTATGCTTGTCGAGAATCTCCTGTATATCGACATTGAGCTTATCCCGCTCGGCCAGCATGTCATCCAGCTCATGACGCCCCAGCACCGAGCGCAGCGTCGTCTGAGCCAGCTGGCTGGTGGCCATGGTGAAGTTGTCGACCTGATTGATCGCCTTGTCCGCGTCGATTACGCGGAAGTAGATGACAGCGCTTACCTTGACCGAGACATTATCGCGGGATATGACATCCTGTGGCGGCACGTCCTGGACATTGGTTCTCAGATCCACCCGCACCATCTGCTGCACGGCCGGGATCAGGACCATGAGCCCGGGTCCTTTTACGCCCGTAAACCGACCGAAGGTATACACCACGCCGCGCTCATATTCCCGCATGATGCGAATTGCACTGAAGAGAAAGGCGGCGATCGCGCCGACGAGTATCAGCAAGGCATATGTGGCTACCATATCAGTTCTCCTGTTTATCCACTTGTTCCGGCTCCACCGACAACCTCAAACCCTCTCTGGCCGTCACCCTGATCCGCTGCCCCTTTTTCAATGAAGTATCGGCATGCGCGCTCCAGATCTCGCCATGGACACTCACCAGCCCGTCGTTGTCAAAATCTTCAAGCACCTTGCCGCTGCTTCCAATCAACTCTTCCTTGCCGGTGACCACAGGCATGCGCCGCGACTTGACCAGCAGGCTGATGACCAGGATAAAAAAGGCGGCGCTGACCAGGGTAAAAGACGTGATCACATACCACGAGATACCGAAACCCGGGGCACTGGTATCCATGAGCATAATGGATCCAACGACAAATGCGATAACGCCGCCTATACCCAACGCACCGAAACTCGGCACGAAGGCCTCGCCCACCATGAAGGCGATCCCAAGAAGCATGAGTGCCAGACCCGCATAGTTGATGGGGAGTATTTGAAATGCGAACAAGGCCAGCAGCAGACTGATAAGCCCTGCCACGCCGGGGATGATCATGCCGGGACTGATAAATTCATAAATGAGGCCGTATATGCCCACCAGCATGAGGATATATGCCACATTCGGATCAGTAATGATGGCGAGCATCTCGGTACGCCAATCGGGATCGATACGCCGCAGTACGAGACCCGCCGTGTGTAATGTACGCACCTGGTTGGTCACGGTCACTTTGCGCCCGTCCAGCCGATGCAGCAAATCGTCCAGGTCCGACGCCATCAGATCGATGACGCCTTTGTCCAACGCCTCCTTGGCGGGAATGCTCGCGGCGGTGCGTACGGCCTGCTCCGCCCAATCGGCATTGCGCCCGCGCATCTGCGCCAGGCTGCGGATATAGGCCACGGCATCGTTGGTCATCTTCCTCTCCATGGTGTCGCCCTCACCGCCACCCTCACTCTTTTTATCATTACCACCGGAATTTCCCTCGCCGTGACCGCCGCCAAGCTGCACGGGGGTAGCAGCCCCCACGTTTGTGCCGGGCGCCATGGCGGCCACATGGCTGGCATAAAGGATATAGGTGCCGGCACTGGCGGCTCGGGCGCCGCTGGGTGCCACGTAGGTCACCACGGGAACGGGCGAGGCGATGATGGCCTGGATAATGTCACGCATGGCGGTATCCAATCCGCCGGGGGTGTCCATCTCGATGATGATCAACGCGGCGTTGTCATCCCGGGCCTGCCTGAAGCCACGCTTGAGGTAATCGCTGGTTGCCGGCCCAATGGCCCCCTGCACATGCAATACCACGGCAACAGGCCGTGCATGACCCGCGGAATCCTGCTCGCCCTGCGCCCAGACCGCCACCACACCCAGAGTGAATAACAAGAAGCAGGCTATGCGCCGCATGGAAAGGACTCTATGAATCATTATGTGTCATACCGCTCCCAGGGAGATCGGTGCTTGCATCACACAGACCTTATATACAGCGTCCGGGAACAACACACAACCGCCGGTTTTCCGTCAGCGACAAGAGGATGCAACGGCAAAGCATTTTCCATTCCTGAATCTGTCTGATAAAGTACTTTCCCAATACTCAACCGGTTATCGCCGTCAATCATGCCCGAGGCTAACACCAAGCTTACACCGCTGTACACGGGGGTCATCCTTGTCCTGAGTCTCATGGCCTGCGCGCTGAGTATCTACCAGTGGTACGAGCTGATACAGTGGCGCGGCGCGGGCATCACACCGCTGTGCTCCATCGGTGAACACTTGAGCTGCAACAAGGTGTGGGACTCACCGCTGTCACACTGGGTGCAGCGCATCACACGCATCCCCCTGCCGGGCTGGGGCGTCGCATGGGCCGTGGTGGTGATGACCCTGTCCGCAAGGCTGCTTTACAAATTACGCAGTCAGGGAGTAGCGGCGGATCTGATTCAGGCACTGCGCCTGACGGTACTCACGGGCGTGGCCGTTGTCATTACCCTGCTGCTGTACAGCGCCAAGCTGGGGACGTTTTGCCCCACCTGCATCGGCTACTATGTGTTCGTCCTGCTCATCGCCTATTATGCGCTGCGCTACACCTCGGGGATATCCGCGCCCTGGATACCTGCATTCCTCAATAGCGCCATTCCGCTGTTGATCGTCATCGCCGTGCTGTTCTACCCGGGCGCCAAGACGCCACAGCTGAGCGCCTCGGCACAGCCGCTGCGCGGCATGGCAAAGAATTCCACCATTACCGGCATCACCCCCGGACAAAGCGCCGTTGGCAAGTATTTAATGAGCCTGAAACAACCCGCGAAACAAGCCATCAGCCAATCTCTGGCCGATTATCGCGCCAGCCCCGCGCTGAACGTCCCCACCGATCCCAAACGCCTGGTCTACGGCACTGTCAGCGCGCCGGTGCATGTAATGGAATGGATCGATATCCGTTGCCCGCACTGCCGTCACATGGAAGAGGCACTGGAGGAGATTCGGGAATATACGCCGCCGGGATCGTGGTCCTGGGAATTGCACCAATTTCCCCTGGACGGTGAATGCAACCCGCTTATGAGGCGCAGTGGTGGCGGCATCAGCTGCCTGGCGGCAAAGATCATGATCTGTCAGAGCGGCTCCCCGGAAGCCAACCCCCTGCGTGACGAGATGTTCAAGAACCAGCGCGACCTGACCAAGGAGCGGATCTGGCAACTCGCCGCCTCATCCCCCGAACAGCGCGAGCAGCTGCAAAAGTGCGTCGATTCCCAAAAGACGCGGAATGCCCTGCAGGATGATATTCAACTGGCACTGCGCTACAGGATAGAAGGAACGCCGCTGATTGTAATCAACAAGAAAAAGGCCGCCCCCATACCCATATTTATCTACAGCATGATACTTGCCGCGGGCCAGGAAAACGACACCGCATTTCAGACGCTCCCGGCCGCCAATAAATCACCCGGCCATTGATAGCGCCGTCACCATCGGCGTCTATAAGCTCACTTTGAGCCGGACCGTTCGCCACCCGACTTGGCCAGTTTTGAAGCGAAAGCCCGAGTCTTTGTCTTGAGACGGGAAATACGCCTTTTCAATCCCTTCTCATCCGTCCCCCGGCTCACGTCGGCCTTCACGGCCTTAGCACCGTCGCCGGCGCGCGCATCAGCCTCAGCGGACCTCAATGCATTCCTCAAACGCGCCTTCGCGCCGCGGCGCTTCATTACAACTGCGCCGACTTTGCGCTTCTTGGCGCCAGCGGTCTTTTTCGGTGTTTTTTTCTTTGCGGCCATTGCGCAGTCATCCCTGTTTAAAACATCATGTCATATTGAAGACATCATAACTCATCAACCGGTCGAAGAACTGTTTAAGGCCATGGGTAAACCCCACTGGGAACATTTCCCCCACCAGGCCGACATCGGCATCCGCGGCGTGGGCGGCACCCTGGAGCAGGCCTTCGCCCAGGCGGCAATTGCCCTGACCGCTGTAATCACGGACCCGGAACGCGTCGAACCGCGGCAGGCGGTCGAGATTGCATGCCAGAACCCTGACATTGAATTGCTGCTCGTGGATTGGCTCAACACGCTGATTTACGAAATGGACACCCGCAAAATGCTATTCAGCCGCTTCAGCGTGACTATTGAAGGACCGCGATTAACCGCGCGGGCATGGGGGGATGCACTGAATATCGCCAGACACCAGCCCGCCGCGGAGGCAAAGGCAGCCACATACACCGCGCTCAAGGTCGAACAAACCCCGCAAGCCGGCTGGTCGGCTCAGTGCGTCGTCGATGTATAAATTAACAGATCATCCAAACTGAAGACGGTCGGAGTCGATATTGCAAGGTTTGCGTAAACTCAACCACCCCGGCGTGATAAATTACATTTGCACGGCGGCGATGCATTGATTATGTTGGCTATGCACTGCGTGCCGCAAGGTATAACCAGCGAGGGCAGCCGACCCGATGCATTTGCACCGCAACCCTTCACAACACACGTTCCAGCGACACCCCGGAGCCTGACCCGACATGCGTGATCCCTCCAAGAGCATTCTCCTGACGGATCTGTATCAACTGACAATGCTGCAGTCCTACCACCTCCAGGAGATGGAACACACGGCCGTATTTGAGTTCTTCGTCCGAGAACTGCCGGAAACCCGCAGCTTCCTCATGGCCGCTGGCCTTGAGCAAGTCCTGGCATTTCTTGAGCAGCTCCACTTCGAGCCCGACGAGCTCGAGTGGGTCGCCGCATGCGGGCTGTTCGGCAAGGACTTCGTCGATTACCTTGCGAAAATGCGCTTTACCGGCGATGTTCACGCCATGCCCGAAGGAACAATCTTTTTCCCAAACGAACCCATCATACGCATTACCGCCCCCCTGCCTCAGGCACAACTGGTGGAAAGCCGCCTCATCAATCTGCTTCACTTCCAGACCCTGATCGCCTCCAAGGCGGCGCGCGCGGTCCTCGCAGCTCCGGACAAGCTACTGGTGGACTTCGGCATGCGCCGCGCCCACGGCGCCGAGGCGGGCCTGTATGCCGCCCGGGCGAGCTTCCTGGCCGGGTTTGCCGGTACCGCCACCGCGCTCGCGGCACCGCTGTACGACATCCCGGTATTCGGGACTATGGCGCATTCATACATTCAGGCCCATGACGATGAGGTCGCCGCCTTCGAACACTTCGCCCGCAGTCAACCGGGCAATGTTGTGCTGCTCATCGACACCTACGACACGGAGGCAGCGGCGTCAAAAATCGTCGGCCTGGCGCCGCGGCTCAAAAAGGACGGCATTACCATAAAGGCGGTACGCATCGACAGCGGAGACCTGGCACAACACGCCCGGCAGGTCAGGCGGATTCTCGACGATGGCGGACTGAAGGACGTGGACATATTCGCCAGCGGCAGCCTCAATGAATACGTGATGGAAGCTCTCATCGATGGCCAGGCCCCCATCGACGGTTTCGGTATCGGGACCCACATGGACACCTCCGCCGATGCACCTTACCTGGATTGCGCCTACAAACTTCAGGAATACGCCGGCACACCGCGACGCAAACGCTCCGAAGGCAAGGCCACCTGGCCCGGCCGCAAGCAGGTTTACCGCCGCTACGATGACACCGGCCTGATCAAGGAAGACCTGCTCACCGTGGACGGCGACCTGCAGGACGGAGACGCATTGATCGCGCCCGTCATGTTTGGCGGCAAGCGGCTGACACCCCCTGCAACCCTGGATGAATCCCGCAAACTGGCCGCCGACCAGCTCGCGCGTCTGCCCCTGATCTCACGGCGCCTGATGGAACAGGGATTACCGCCGGTAACCATCTCCGAAACATTGCAAAAACTGGCCCTAACTGCTGATGAACACATTCCGTGATATATCAGAAAAGGTGGTGCAGCATGCCGTTTCAGAATAGAGACGAAGCCGCACGCCTGCTGGCCGACCGGCTGCAGGCGTACCAAGGCCGCTCACCCCTGGTACTCGCCATCCCGCGCGGCGCCGTGCCCATGGCGAGGATTATCGCCGAGCGGCTGAATGGCGACATGGACGTGGTCCTGGTGCACAAACTGGGCGCACCAGGCAACCCGGAGTTCGCCGTTGGG
The DNA here is from genome assembly GCA_964463055.1 of uncultured Gammaproteobacteria bacterium. GTDB lineage: Bacteria > Pseudomonadota > Gammaproteobacteria > CAWJPQ01 > CAWJPQ01 > CAWJPQ01. The sequence continues at coordinate 12,005 of CAYXAX010000048.1, forward strand.
TCGATAGATGAACGCGGGCATGTCTATCTCAGCGACTACGCCAACATGGAGGGCCCCAACGGCGAATACCTGGAGCAGGAAAAACGCGCCCAACTGCAGACCCTGGCGGCGCGGCGCAAGCGCTACACGCCGGTGCGACCGCCCCTGGACCCTGCCGGCAGGGTGGTCATCGTCGTGGACGACGGCATCGCCACCGGCGCCACCATGATCGCGGCGCTGCGCGCTGTCCGCGACGCCCATCCGGCACGGTTGATCGCGGCCACGGCGGTAGCCCCGCCCGAGACCATCAAAATGATCCGCAACGAGGCCGACGAGGTGGTGTGTCTGGAGACGCCGGAGTTTTTCTACGCGGTAGGCGAGTTTTTTAGTGAATTCGATCAGGTCAGTGACGAGCAGGTGATTGCCCAACTCGGCGCGGACAACAAGCGTCCCAGTGGCAATCAGTGACCGGCGCCGACCAGGTGACGGGTAAACCACTGCGCGGCGTGCCCCGCCACCACATCAAGCGCGCCGGGTTCTTCAAACAAGTGGGTCGCGCCGGGCACGATGATCAGACCCTTGTCACCCGCGCCAATGGCCTCAAGGGCCTGCTGGTTGAGCTCTATCACCACGTCGTCGTACTCACCGACGATAAGCAGGGTCGGGGCACGCACCCGGCCCAGATATGACATGGCCAGATCCGGCCTCCCGCCCCGGGATACCACCGCCGCGACATGCGCTGCCGTTCTCGCCGCCGCGCGCATGGCCGCCGCCGCGCCGGTACTGGCGCCGAAATAGCCTATGCGCAGCTTGTTCACAGTGGGCTGCTCCAGCGACCAACGGGTGGCATCCACCAAGCGGTTTGTCAGCAGTTCGATATCAAAACGATTCTCGTAGACGGCATCTTCCTCTTGCGTCAACAGGTCGAACAACAGCGTGGCGAGGCCGGCCTGGTTCAATACCTGGGCCACGTACCGATTGCGCGGACTACGGCGCCCGCTCCCGCTGCCGTGGGCGAACAGCACCAGCCCCCGCGCGTGTTCCGGCACCGCAAGGTCGCCCTCCAGCGCATGGGCGTTGATGGGAATCCTGACAGTTGTCTCCATGCTATGATGCGGTGATGGCCGCTCTCGCTGTCGGTGGATCGGCACTTGACTGTACTACTATCGCCCACCGAGCACCAGACGCATCGTTTAGGCTCGTTAGCCATCCGTCACACACAGACATCACATCATGACTGAGCGGATCACAGGCAAAGGCCGCATCATCGTGGCCGTGATCATCGCCGCGGGCATCGCGGCGTGGTGGTACGCGGCCACTTCGTCTGACAGCGCCAAACCATGGACCCCGGGGTGGCGTTTTGTGAACAGCTTCCACACACCGCGGCGCGCCCTGGCCGCCGCCACCAACGGCCACTATGTGTATGTCCTCGGCGGCGTTGATGAGCGTAATGCATACGCCAAAACCGTGGAATACGCCAAAATCGAGACTGACGGCTCGCTGAGCCGGTGGCGGCCCACCAGCGCATTGGGCACCGGGCGCATCTATCTGGCGGCGGCCTATGTGAACGGATTTATCTATGTCCTGGGCGGCGGCACCGGCCCGCTGGGATCGGACAACACGCCCACCGCGCTGGTGGAGCGGGCCAGGGTGCGCAGCGACGGCCGTCTCGGGCCGTGGCGGCGCCAGCCCTACATGACCACTCCGCGGCGCGGTCTCAAGGTCGTGGTCGAGCGCGGCCGCCTCTACGCCATCGGCGGCTACAACGGTACATTCCTGAGGTCCGTGGAGCGCGCCGACATGGACGCCGCCGGCAACATCACGGGCTGGACCCTGGAAGCCGAACAGTCGGTGCTGGAACGCTATATCCACGCCGCCGCCGTATGGCGCAACCACGTCTACCTGCTGGGCGGTCATGTCCACAATCCGGTGAAGATGGACTACGGCGACGTGGAAAGCGCGCTGATCCGTCCCGACGGTGACACCGCCCCGTGGGAAATCGAGCGCAGCATGCTGCAGGTGCCGCGATTCGTGGCCTCCGCCTTCGCCATGGGCGGTTATCTGTATATGGTAGGCGGTCATAATGAGACTCGACGCCTGCGCAGCGTGGAATTCGCCAAAATACGCCATAACGGGCACGTGGACGCATGGCGCTATGCCGCGCCCCTGCGCCTGGAGCGCAGCGCCACCGCCCTGGCAGTGGTTGGCAATACCGTCTATGTGCTGGGCGGCATGGGCAATGACCGGGTACTCAATGAAGTGGAAATGGCGCGTCAAGGCGATGATGGCCGATTGGGATACTCGCCATAAACACCTTACGCAGAGCGCGCGAATTCCTCTACTTTTCGAGTAAAAACCAAGCCATACACCAACTTTTATGCTGCTGGGGTTCTAAACCACGGTCAAAGCTTGTTACCATGGTGAGCTTTTAGCATAAAGCAGCGGTATTTCTTCCAGGCGCATGCCTGCGTTCACGATATCCCAAATACATCATTTACCATCAGTAGACGACAAGCATAACAAAATGACTTCTCATCAAAATAAGACGGCGACATTTCATCACGCCTTATCACAGCGCATCCTGATCCTCGACGGCGCCATGGGCACCATGATCCAAACCTATAAACTCGAGGAGGAGGATTATCGCGGCGAGCGCTTCGCCAATCACGGTCACGACCTCAAAGGCAACAACGATCTGCTGGCGCTGACCCAGCCCAAGATCATCCGCGACATTCACACCGCCTACCTGGAGGCCGGCGCCGACATCATCGAGACCAACACCTTCAATTCGACCTCCATCTCCCAGGCCGATTATCAACTCCAGGACCTGGTGTATGAATTGAACAAGGCGGCGGCGGTGCTTGCCCGCGAGGCCGCCGATGCCGTTACTCGGAAGACGCCGGACCGGCCGCGCTTCGTCGCCGGGGTGCTGGGCCCCACGAACCGCACTGCGTCCATTTCCCCGGATGTCAACAACCCGGGCTTTCGCAACACCTCGTTTGATGAACTGGCGACAGCCTATTACGATGCGACCCGGGGTCTGGTGGATGGCGGCGCCGACGTGCTGCTCATCGAGACGGTGTTCGACACCCTCAACGCCAAGGCGGCGATCTTCGCCATCATGTCGTACTTTGAGGACAACGGCGTGGAACTGCCCATCATGATCTCGGGCACCATCACCGACGCCAGCGGCCGCACCCTCTCGGGCCAGGTCACCGAGGCGTTCTGGAACTCCCTGGCCCATGCCACACCGGTAAGTATCGGCCTCAATTGCGCCCTGGGCGCCAAGGAACTGCGCCAATACGTGGAGGAACTCTCCACGGTGGCTGACACCCATGTCAGCGCCCACCCCAATGCCGGCCTGCCCAACGAATTCGGGGAGTACGACGAGTCGCCCGAGTCCATGGCGCGGGAGATCGGCGAGTGGGCCCAAAGTGGCTTTCTCAACATCGTCGGCGGCTGCT